>NZ_JAFCTX010000045.1:0-30002 GCF_049896245.1 Cypionkella sp. TWP1-2-1b2
CAGGGCGGCGATCCTGAACCGATTTACGGCACTTGGAACGCCGCAAACTCAACGTGTGGGATGACTCTGTCCAGCGGAAGGGAAAACTCGACCTCAGGCTGATTTGTGCAACAGAGCCGGTCTCCCGAGCAAATTGCGCGCAAACTGAAGGACATGCACCCTGAGGATCCGACCCGGCTGATCAGCCACGAGACGATCTATGCCGCGATCTACGCGCAGCCGAGAGGTGGGCTGAAAGCCGAGATGATCGCGGCGCTGCGCCAGCACAAACCATCCCGCGGACTTCGGCGCACCACGCTGACCGGTGGCTCTATCGCCCCGGAATCATTGCGGATAATCCATCGCCCCGAGGAAATCGAAGGCCGCCTTGTGCCCGGGCACTGGCCTCTCGGCGATTGCTCCGCAATCAGCCTGTCGGCTGACAGGAAGGTGACCTGATCAAGGGGGCGTCCAACCGCTCGGCGGTGGGCACGGTGGTCGAGCGCAAGACCCGCTATCTTATTCTCAGCAAGATGTGCGGCTGCACCGCTGACGCGGCGCTGGAAGGCTTTACGCGACAGATGAAACGGCTGCCCGCCGCCCTGCGCAAGAGCATGACCTACGACCGCGGCAGCGAGATGGCCTGCCACCCGGAACTGGCGCGCCGCCTGAAGATCGACATCTGGTTTTGTGATCCGCATGCCCCCTGGCAGCGCGGCTCAAACGAGAACACCAACGGTCTCTTGCGCCAGTTCTTCCCCAAGGGCACCGACCTGAGCGGCATCAGTCAGACCGAACTGAACGACGTCGCTCGACTGATGAACCCGCGCCCCCGAAAAACGCTCGGATGGAGAACGCCCGAGGAAGCCATGGCCGAGGAACTCGCGGCCTTCAGATCAACCGTTGCACTTGAAATTTGAATCCAAGCTGTGCACGTGGATGGTTCGCAGTATGCGCGGGGTTCCAATTTTGCGCTTTACGCAGACGACAAGCAGTGGACTACGCGGAGAGAATCACTGATTCGTCCAGCGAAAGCGAAAGTACTCAAGTTTACTATTTCTAAAATCCGACACTGTTTATACATGGGAAACATTCAAGGCTATTCTTGCACTTTTTGGCCAAATCGGCACGCTCGTTTTCTCTCATAACGTGTAAAGTAAGGAGCATGTCGAAAATGTGTTTGTTTTGTGGCGTTAACAGGGTAATTTTAGCGAATATATTTATAATGTATGGTCAGCTTGTTGGCGATCAGGAGAATGGAGGGCGTCATGATTTTTAAGTACGGACTTGCTGCGGCACTTTTGGTTGGCACGGTGGCGCTTCCTGCTAGTGCAGCCACGATTACTTTCACTGGGGCGAATGGTGGCGACAGCATTGGTTATACCGAAGCTGGCCTTATGTTCGACGATGCGCGCATCCAATCCGGGAACTGTAATGCCAGTGCTTCGGGCGCACCATGCATGGCATTAAACAAAAAAGAGATTTCCAAACTGACAAGTGAAACGCTTGGGGCGTTGTTTACGGTGACATCTTTCTGGTTCAAGTTGCTCGGCGCGTCTCCGGCAGAACTCACAGTTAAGTCATCGAAGGGTGGTAATCTTGTTCTGACAGAAGCTGTTTATGGGAACAACAACGACGGTAAAACCTATAATTTGGTTGGTAACGCTTTGTTCGCAGACATCGAATGGATAACGTTCACCAACAGCGGAAAGGGCAACTCGCGCGTTGATGACATCGGCACGCCTGCGGCTGTTCCCTTACCTGCTGCCGGCTGGCTAATGGTCGCGGGCCTTGTTGGTCTGACAGCACTGCGTCGTAAGCGCAAAGCCATCTGATTATCTGAGGTTTTGATGGCAAGGGCGGCTCGTAGGACCGCTTTTTTGCATTGATCGACCCCGTTGCCTCGAAGACAGCGTTTCATAACCAAGGTTAAAGCGTTTTGCGTTTAACATGATGCATACCCGGCAGCCTTGAAGAAGTTCCAGCACTCGTCGGGATGGTAGAGGCCGCAGATGTCGCCGAGCGCCTGGATGAGTTGGTCGTATGCTCTGGCTTCGATGCGTCTGAGACGGGCCTTGAGTTTGGAGAATGCCATTTCGATCGGGTTCAGGTCTGGCGAATAGGCTGGCAGGAACAGGGACCAGCACTTTTGCCGTTTCAGCAGGTTTGCGGATTTGAGGCTTTTGTGGGTGGCCAGGTTGTCGAGGATGACGACGGTCCCGGGTTCGAGTGCCGGGGCAAGCTGGGTTTCGATGTAGGTGTCGAACGCGGTTCGGTCCATGGCACCTTTGATGACCCAGGGTGCGATCAGATCGGTGCAGGTCAATCCCGCGATGAAGGTCTGGGTTTGCCATTTGCCGAATGGCGCTGTGCCGAGCAGGCGTTTACCCTTCGCACATCGGCCGCGCAGCCGGGCCATATTGGTCTTCACGCTGGTTTCGTCAATGAACACAGGCGATGCGGTTCGGCGCGCAAACGGGGCTGGCGTCGCGTGAGCCAGTCATGCCGAACGCGGCGCTGCTCAGCGCGCCCGCGTTCCTGCGCGATCAGGCCTTTTTTTATATGACAGTCCGGCCCGGACCAGCGCCCGGTGGATCGACGACAGATTGACCGTCACGCCATGGGTCTCTGCCAGAGCGCCCGACAGCTCGCGCAGCGTGATGTCGGGCTCAGCAGCGACGATCTCTACCAGAAACACCGTATGAGGCGCGAGTTTCCCTGCCGTGCCCGGTGCGCGACCCTGACGCTTGGGCGTGATGCTCCCCTTGGCGCGAAACTCAGCCGCTACGCGCACGGCCGTGCTGGCGCTCACCCCGAACACCCGACCCGCCGCACGACCGGAATGGCCCGTCAGAACGTAGTCCGAAACCCGCATGCGAAGATCCGTCGAATACGCTTTGCCCATGTGAATTCTCCTTCAGGAAGTGAAGCACACAAAACCCGCCCTGGGAATCCCTCCCGATTCACGTCAAACGCAAACCGCTTTAAATGGCACCAGAAATATCAAGTCTTTTCAATGGGCTGGCAGATGTCCCGAGCTGGGACGCCGCTATTCTGGCACAAACCGGGGTAGTTTCTGCAACAGCACTACCATGAACCGCTGCATACGAGCGTCAGCCTCAGCTTCGGTTTCGTCATCCAAGATCGGTGTCACAAATCGGATCATCGCGCCGTCGCTGCGTCCCACGGTCAGACTGTCCCAGACAACGCTGATCTTGGCGAGATAATCATTGGTCATGCGCTTGCCCCGCTGTTCGAACCAGTAATAGACCAGTTGTTTGGTCAGTCCTTTCTGGATTACCGCGCGGTTCACAGTGAAATCGCCGTAAACCGTGTCAGGAATGCTGATCGGGGTGGGGTCGATGGAAAACACCTCCCAGCCGCCCACCGGCAGGCATACAGCTGGGGAATGGATGCCAGAGCCTTCGGTCTGTTTTTTATACCAAGCAGCAAAAAAGTTGACATAAGACGCCTCGCCTGCGGCCGCGTAAGTAGCGTTAATGTAATCCGTCGCCCCCAGCACCCGCTCAGTGTCCGGATCAAGGCCAGAAACGCTACCCGACCAAGCACCAATATCGCGGGGAAACAAAGAAAATCCATCGCGCGGCGGATCGGCAATCTCACGGGGCGGTGTTAGTACGAAGGCTGCGGCAATGACTGTGGTCAACAGGGCGGCAATGATCATGCCCTGTGATGTGCCAATGGAGCCAAGCCGCTTTGCCTGGGTGCCGAAGCCTTCGAAGTCCAGATCAATGGTATCGCGGAAGGGCAGGGGGGTTGGAGTCAGCCGCTGCAACCCGATCGCTACGATGAACAGGATGACGATGCAGGCGCCAAAGATCACCCAGCCTTCGAAAAAATGCAAAAAGCCCTCAGCCTGCTCAATGCCATAGCTATTGACCAGCACGCCAATCACGCCAATGCGTAAGGAATTCATGAACACTGTCAGCGGTGCCGCCATTAGGAACAGCACGGCTTTGTGCCAGAACGGCCCGCGATACAGGATGCCGAACAGATAAGAGAACGACAAGATCGGGAACAGATAGCGCAGTCCAGAACAGGCCTCGGCCACCTGCAGCTTGTAAACGCCTAGGTCGATCACATTGCCTTCCAGAAACACCGGCACGCCCATCAGGCGCACAAACCAGACGCCAAGGTTGGACGAGATCAGCTGCAGTGTGATTGTCATGTTCCAGAACACGAACTGCGGCAATGGCAGCATGAAGATCAGATGCAAAACCGGCGCCCAGTGGCTGCGGCCCTTTACCCAACCAAAGCCTACCAAAACCACGCCCATCACCCAGATGATTAGAGCATAGGTCACGACGTCGGGGATGCGAACCAGATTGCCCAGAATGGCAAGGGTCAGCGCAAACAGTATGACGAGAATCCCTGGCACCCGGTCGACTGCCGTGCCGGGTGGGGCGGGCGGGTTGTGCCGCAGCTCGCGCAGAAACAGATACAGCGAGATCAGCGGAATGATTGGGCCTTGGCTGTATTCTGGGGTGACCCAAGCGGCGGCAAGTGAAATGAACCCCAACCAGAACATCGGGATTGCCGAAACAATAAGCAGTGCGAGCCAGGCAAGCCCGAGCGGATTCAAACTGACGCTGCGTGCGGATGTGGAGAACATCGTCATGGGAACCATTGTATTAACAGTATAGCAGATATTTTCTGTAATACCTCATGAAAGGGAAACATTACAGTCCTCTTATAGCCTGAAAGCTAAGCGCTGGCGAGGCCTTGACCAGATGCGAGCGGTCAAATCGTCTCATACTCACGGCTTTCGATCAGAGCTGTCATTTTTTGTCTGCAGACATAAGTAGAAGCGTAGTAAGCGGCATCTGCGGCACATTGAATCTTCGGTTGCATTCAGCGGTTTTGGCAATTGGACCTAGGCCGACGAGCTCGTCGGGGCGTCCCGGATGAGATCATAGTTATGCTTTGGCTGTCGGGACGTGGGCCCACAGCATTAGGCTCAGAACCCGTTAAAGTCCTTGTCGTGGCCAATTTTCACTGATTCATTTGTGTCACCATGGGGGTGTCAAATGAGTGGTCTTTACTGGCTTACGGACGAACAAATGGCGCGGCTGAAGCCGTTCTTTCCATTGTCGCACGGGGTTCCGCCGGTGGATGACCGGCCAAGGCAATCGCGTTTGGCTTAGGCGTTGGCTAAGTTATTGAGAAGGCTGAGAAGAAACGCATCGCTCCACCTTGCTCGCTTCAGTTTGATCGAGAGCGACCCCTTGGAGGTATCTCTGCGGGCGAGGTCGAGGGCGCGGCGGCGCAGGATGGCGATGTTGGTGGAGCCGTTATCCTTCCGGTTGCCGGCAGCGTCCTCGCGGAATGAAACGTCAAGTTGCCAATGCAGGGCGTTCTCGATCCCCCAATGGGCGCGGACGGTGGCCATGAAGACCTCGGGCGCAGGCAGCCAAGACAGGGCGAAATGACGGGTCTCGGTCTGCACCTTGCCGTCGGTTTCCCCGGCGGGATTCGATCCGGCCGAAGGCTTTCAATCCTGAGAAATCATGATGCTCTGCCAATCCCTTGGCGGAAACCACGGTGCCGGTGCGGGTCTCCTTGCGACCATGCCCGGCCTCCGCCTGCCGCGCCGAGGGGTGGTCGGGTGCCACCTTGCCGAAGCACGACCGGGCATCGGACAACAGTGAGTCCTGGTTGGCCTTCAGCGCCAGGCAATAGTCGCCGCCGCCTCCGGTGATCGCTGCAACCATGCGGCGATTGCAGTGCAGCGCATCCGCCGTCACGACCTTGCCCTTGAGCGCGATCAGGCCAAGCACCTCGAGCGCCGCTTCCAGTTCGCTGTCATTATCGGCGGCCACCGCGGCCAGCGTCAGGCGCAGGCGCGCCGCGTAGGCCGAGACCATCATCCGGGTCCGCACGCCCTGTCCCTTGTCACGTGCGCCGCGCAGGGCCTTGCCGTCAATTGCGATCACATCGCCGTCGCCGAGCATCGCCGCAATCTGGGCCAGCACCCTCCCGAAGGCCGCATCCAGCGCCTTCGGATCGATCATCCGAAACACCGTCGAGAAGGTGTCGTGCGACGGAATGGCATGCTTGAGCTTCAGGAAGCCTCTGAAAACATGCTCTTTTGCCCGACCGAAGTCCGCCATCTCTGCACAATTCGTCGCCCCGCAGAGCACCGCGACAAAGCCTAGGACCAGAAGTTCGCAAAGGTCGTGACGCGCGTTGTCGGCCCGGGGATCGGGGATGTCGTCGAAAGCGGCGAGGAAGATGCCCATGCGGGGAATGGGCTCCAAAAGGGCGATCCCAGCTCCAGAATCCATCTTGCCCAAGACCGCAAGGCCCCTCGGATCAGGCCAAATCCCAAACGCGATTCCCCTGGATAAAGGCGAGTCTTGAGTGGAATTATATTCATTAATCGTAATGGCTTACGGTGGCGGGATGCGCCTGCTGACTATGGGCCTCACAAGACTCTTTATAACCGCTGGTTTCGCTGGAGCCAGATGGGGGTTTCGCCCGCATCTGGCAGGAACTGGTCAAGCAAGATGTTGAAACCGAAATGATCATGATTGATGCAACCCATCTCAAGGCCCATCGAACCGCATCAAGCCTGCGCAAAAAGGGGGGTCCAAACGGCTGATCGGGCAGACTAGGGGCGGCATGAACTCCAAGCTGCACGTGGTTTGTGACAGCAAAGTGCGACCGATCCAGATGTATCTGAGCGCCGGTCAGACCAGCGACTATGTCGGCGCTGCTGGGTTGCTGCGGTTGCTGCCACCCGTGAAATGCTTGCTGGCGGACCGGGGCTATGATGCGGACTGCTTCCGTAGTGCATTGATAGATATGAACACCACTCCGTGCATCCCCTCAAAGAAGAACCGAAAAGTCCAAATACCGCACGACGCTGTCCTCTACAAAAAGCGTCACAAGATCGAAAACATGTTCGGGCGCATCAAGGATTGGCGTAGGGTCGCCATGCGGTTCGACCGACGCGCAGAAATCCTCCCGTCTGCCTGCGCACTTGCTGCAATCGTATTGTTCTGGCTATGAGTCCTGAGCCTAGGGCGTTGATGTCCTTTTCGAGGAGACCGTTTGCCAGCCTGGTGAAGAGATCGCGCAGGTAGGCGTAGTGCTCGACGCCGTTCATTTTGCATGTGCCGATCAGACTGGCAAAGCGGGCTCAGTTGCGGCCGCCTTCGTCGTGACCCGCTGCCCGGCAGGGTTTTGGCATGACCAAAATCCCGAAAGGGGGCAAAGAGCGCATTTCGGCGGTTCATGGCCGGGCTGCGGATCGCGTTTTCGACCAGGTTCGAGTCCATGTCGACTTTTCCATCGTCGAGGAACAGGCGGAAGCCGTTCTGACGTTTCAGCATATAGGCCATGGCCTTGCCTAGATCGGATTTGCGCGAGACGCGGGCTGCCTGCGCGGCGATCATGGCTTGAACGGGCGGTCGAGTTCCGCCTGCGCAAAATAAGCCGACGCCTTGCGCAGGATCTCATTCGCCTGTCGGAGCTGACGCACTTCCCGCTCCAACTCTTTGATTCGATCGCGTTCAGCACTGGTCGCACCGTCCCGTGCCCCGCTGTCCTTTTCCGCCTGCCGAACCCAGACCCTTAATGTCTCTGGGATGCAGCCAATCTTGGGGGCAATCGCAGCAACTGCCGCAGATTGCGTTTCATAGGAGCCTTGATGCTCCAGCACCATGCGGACGGCCCGCGCCCGCATCTCGGGTGAATAACGGTGTGATGTCTTACTTTTTTCCATAGCCCTCATCCTTAGTCAGGTTGAAGGTCTCCGGCAAACAAGGGGCGGTTCACCCGTCGCCGCCAATCTGAAAGCTGATGCGCAACAACCCCGTGCCGCCGCGCGACATCCACAACTCGTGCGCTAGGATGAAAACTCTCCGCCACAATCCGCGTCTTCAACTCCAAAGGCCAACGCCGGTTCCCACGCCGAGGCTCAACCACCTCGCACCGACCCACAAAACCGTTCCCACCATCCGACATGCCAACCTCCCAATGCGTCGGCTGACATTCTGGCAGCACCAGAACTGTTCAGAAATATACCAATTCAATGGGACAGAGACGGCGCACACGAAGCGTAGGACAGGAGCTGACCAGCTGAATCTTGCTTTTGCGCCTCACTTTGAGTCGCAAGCATGCATTTTAGAGTCCCACCGCTTTGGTGAGGTTGACCCTGAAGCGATCCCGCCTGCGCTGGTACCGGCGAGTCATTTCGGCGGAGGCGTGACCAAGTTGCTTTTGGACGTAACGCTCGTCTACCTCCGCAGAAGAAGCCAGGCCCGCGCGCAAGCTGTGGCCGGAATAAAGTTTGATGCGCTCCCCTTCTGGTAGGTCCACGCGGATGCCCGCGTCTCGGGCCGTCTGCTTGATGAGGCGGGCGACGTGCTTGTCGCTGAGCCGGTCCTGTGTCGCGTTCAATCCATTGCGCGAGACAGCGACGAAGATCGGGCCGAAATCGATCTTGGCGTAGTGCAGCCACTGGGTCAGGGCATGAACTGGGCAAGTTTGATCGCTCGAGCCGCAGGCGATTTCGACCTCGCGCCATCCGGTCTTGCCCCGCAGCGTGAGAAGGGCGCCGCCCTCCAGTATCTCGATCCAACCGCCTGAGTCAGGCGTGTCGTTCTTGCCATGATCCAAAGTTACGATTTCTGATCGGCGCAAGCCCCCGGTAAAGCCAATCAGCAGGATCGCGCGATCTCGCAGGCCGCGCAGATCGTGGGGCAGGGTGGCCAGCATATCACGCAGGTCTTCCGGAAGGATCGCCTCTTTCTGCACCGGTGGCCGGGCGTGCTTGCGGCGGATGCCGGCCAGCACGGTGGCGATGTGGCGGTCCTTGCGGTCCAGCCGGTCCCCGCGCTGCGCATAGCCCCAGGTCAGGCCGGAGAGGCGACGTTCGATAGAGGCGACCGACAGCGCAGGGCCTTTTACCATCGGCGCGGCCAAATCGGCGATGTAGAGCCCGATCAATTGCGGCGAGGAGGGCAGGGGGTCTGCGCCGCGCATCCGGCACCAGCGCGCGAAGTGGGCCCAGTCTTTGGCATAGGCCTTGAGTGTGTTCTCCGAGGTTGCCTGACGCGCATAGTCCCGCGCGGTTTCCACCAGCCGATCGAGAGTGCCGGAGCCTGCGACATGGGAGGGCAGGGCAATGGCGAGATCGCCTAGTCCGACGCTCTCGTGTGGATCGGGGCCAATTGACTTGTCTGAAGCTGATTTTGTCGGATTGCCGGATTTTTTGAGACTGCGTTCCATTTGTTTTCAACAGGTTGCCTTTGTCGCATTTCTGAAACAGATTCAAGGTATGTGAGACTGGAAGCGATTTGAGTCGCTATTGGTGAGACTATCCAGCATCCGCGCGTTGAGTAAGTTATGTCCGATAATCCTGCTGCTGACAAGGATTGGGAAGAAGCCGAGTTTCGCGCCCAAGTGCTGGCGAAGCTGCCGGATCAGCTGAGCCCAGGTGTCAATCAGCGTCGAATATTGAACAGGTAACAGCGTTCAATATTGATCAGTTTGGGCGCTGATTTTCTTGCGCTGTTTGAAGCGCCAAGAGTCATTTCCGGTTTCAAGAATGTCGCAGTGGTGAGTGATGCGGTCGAGAAGCGCGGTTATCATCTTTGGGTCGCCGAAGACCGTGACCCATTCGGCGAAGCTGAGATTGGTTGTGACGATGAGGGATGTCTTTTCGCAGAGTTGGCTGATGTGATGGAACAGCAGGGCGCCGTCAGAGGCCGGGAATGGAAGATAGCCCAACTCATCCTCCCCTCTCAGGCATGCGTGCATGCCTGAGAGGGGAGGATGACCGCGTCGATCTGGGTGAGTTGCTTGGCCAGATTTCCGGCTTTGCCCTGAGCTTTTTCCCGTTCCAGAAGATTGACCAGATTGACGGCGTTGTAAAAGCTCATGCGCTTGCCGTGATGGACGGCGGCGACACCGAGCGCGATGGCAAGATGGGTTTTGCCGGTGCTGGTTCCGCCAACCGGGATCAGATTGTGCGCCGTTTCCAGATAGTGCCCCTTGGCCAGTTGCTGGATGCGGGCACCGTCCAAGCGTGTTTCGCTCAAATCAAAACCCGTCAGATCGCGGTGGATGGGGAAACGTGCAGCTTTTAGCTGATAGCGCAGGCTGCGCGCCTGACGATCGGCTTGTTCGCCGTCCCGCAACCGCAAGAAAAGGGCTTCGAGCGAGAGGGATTTGTTGCGCGGCGCTTCGGTTTGCGGTGCTCGCCAAACGATTGCCATTCCGAACAATTTCAGGGACTTAAGCCGCGATAAGTGATCGCTGTCAGGTGCATGATCAGACATGGCTGACCCCGCGCAACTCATCATAGCGGGCACAATTGGCAAAAGGTTCCAGCAAAAGCACCAGCGCGTCAGGCGTTTCCGTCCTGTTGGCACGCGGCGGTACGCCTGAACTGGCGATCAGATGCGACGGCGGCGCGAAAGTGCCAAGCCCCCCAATCCGGCCAGAAGCAGCGCGCCTGATGCAGGAAGCGGCACCGCTGCAGGATTAAGCGTCAGCGTCCAGCCGTTGTTGGCCGACACCGCCAGACCCTGAAGGTTCAGGGCGATTGTGTCGCCGGTGAAGCTGAGCCGCGACGCGTCAAGCCCGGCAATCCCATAGCTTGTCAAGTTGACACCCGTGATACCAGCCCCGAAATCCAGATCGGAAAACACCCAACCGCTGAACGAAGCAGGATTATAAGCGTTGGCGAATCCGATCTGCTGGTCGAACGCGATCATGTCGGACCCGAAGTCGAGCGTGTAGCTGCCCAGAAGGCCGATGGCGCAAAGCGCGGCTACAGTGGGGCAAGTCACTTCGACCCCGGATCCTACAACCGAGGTACCCGTGGCAATCGCGTTCGAAGAGGTCGGGAAATAGTAAGTCGATGTAACAGTATCGCCCGTAAGAGTGGCAGCTGCAGCCGGAATGGCAGACAGCAACAGGCTCAGCACAGCTACTGGCAGAGCAAACAGCTTTGTGATGTCTCTCATAGCGATCCCCCATTCAATAACAAGACTGTAGTGTACGTAAAATTGGACTTTTGTACAGAAGATTATCGTCATTCACTAACAAATGCTCCCAAGTCCTGCATATTACCGATCGTTTTCTTATGCATCTGCTTGCGTCGGATTTCGTGTAAATAATTGATAATGCGCGATATGGTAATTCCCCCTGAAAGTAAGGGGCTGGATAAGTAGAATTTTCTCGGCAAGATGCATGAGGAGATTCTGAATGAAGACAAGCAGATACACAGAGGTGCAGATCCTCGCGATCCTGCGTCAAGCTGAAGGCGGCATGCCGGTGGCCGAGTTGTGCCGGGCGCACGGCATGAGCAACGCGTCGTTCTATAAATGGCGGGCGAAGTATGGGGGCATGGATGCGTCGATGATCGCCCAGACGAAGGCCATTGAAGAAGAGAACCGGCGCCTGAAGAAGATGTTCGCCGAACTCAGCATGCAGAACGAACTGTTGAAAGAGGCCCTTGGAAAAAAGTAACCGGGCCATCCGTTGCCCGGAAGGCAAATGCGCGCATTTGCCGGGGGTCAACGCCGCGAGGTGGCCGAAACGGCGGTGGCGCAACGTCGGGTCAGCATTGCTCTGGCCTGCCGGTCCTTCGGGGTCAGCGAGACCTGTTATCGCTACAGCCCGAAGTTGCGCGACGAGAATGAAGAGATAGCCGACCTGCTGGTCGGATTGACGGAAGCCAGAAAAACCTGGGGGTTTGGGCTATGTTTTCTACACCTTCGCAATGTCCAAGGCCGTTTATGGAACCACAAAAGAGTTTACCGGATTTACTGCGAACTGGAACTGAACCTTCGCATCAAGCCCCGCAAGCGGTTGAAGCGGGACAAACCCGACGCATTGGCGGTGCCCGAGGCCCCCAATCTGACCTGGTCGATGGACTTCATGGCTGATCGCCTCGGCGATGGTCGTGCGTTTCGGCTACTAAACGTGCTGGACGACTTCAACCGCGAAGGGCTGGGCATCGAGGTGGACTTTTCGTTGCCAGCCGAACGGGTCATTCGCAGCTTGGACAGGATCATTGAATGGCGCGGCAAGCCTGGCACCATAAGGGTCGACAATGGCCCGGAATACATCAGTGAAAAGCTGATGAAATGGGCCGAGAAACATGAGGTTACCATCCTGCATATCCAACCCGGACAGCCTCAACAGAACGCCTACATCGAGCGCTACAACCGCACAGTCAGGCATGAGTGGCTCGACCAGCACATCATCGAAAACATCGAGGAGGCCCAAGACTTCGCCACACAATGGCTATGGACATACAACAACGATCGCCAAAACATGGGCATCGGCGGCATCACACCCGCACAGAAACTGAAAATGGCCGCATGAATTCTACGAATGCACCCCGTTAGAAATGGGGGGATTACCATATTAATGCGCCTGCCGCCTAGTGCCGCCTGGCCGTGAGTTTGGAGAGTTCTGCCTCGAAAATCTGCCACTTAATCTGATTGGCCTATTGGCGATGGCGTTGCGCTTCGGTCGAGGCGATTACACATCCAGCCTAGTGTAGTTTGACAAGACGGAATCAGACAGCCCCCGGTTGTTTTTTCGAACACAAAAGCAGCACAGGTTTTTACAACGACCTCCAATCTGGTCGGGCGAGATGATGGGCAAAGCAGGCGGGGAGAATACGTTGCGCGTGCCGGAAACAGAGTTCTATTGGGGCTGCATGCGGCCGTCAGTCGGAATGCCGAGAGGTTCGCCGAAGGGCTGGCGCCTGAGGTAGATGAGATTTCTTCGCGTCAACCGAATGTCGTCGGAATCTCACCGCGCACCTACCATGCAAATCAAAAATCCAGACAGCTCACGCCGCAGGTCGTCGCGGCGGGCGTCCATGAAGGAAATTAGCATCATCGGTGTCGATCTGGCAAAGAACGTGTTCCAGCTGCATGGCACCGCTGCGGACGGGTCGGTCCTGTTTCGCAAGAAGTTGTCGCGTCTGCAGTTCGGGCGGTCCATCGCGGATTATCCTGCATGCGAAGTGAAGATCGAGGCATGTCTTGGAGCACATCAAAGAGAGGCAAATTAAAGAGTTGAAACGTGCTGGCCCATATAAATCAATAGCTTATGTGCCAGATAAGCTTCGCCCGCAGTCGCGATCAAGTTTCCGCGCGAGGCGGTGCTGAAACGTGCCGGCGGTGGCATCAGGGCTGAGCGGGGCGGGAAGAAGATGGCCAGCGGGACTCTCGATGTCGACAGCGCGCCGATCAAGGTGCATGCCTTTGCCTGCAACGAGGTCCGGCTGCTTATCGCCTGTCTCGCATACCAGATGATGCACATCGCCCGCCGCGTCTTTGCGAAGGTGACCGGGACGTGCAGGAGCCTGTGTGAGCGGGTGTTGCGGGCCGGTGCGCGGCTGGTGTGTCAATCAGCGTCGAATATTGAACAGGTATCCCTCAGCCTAAAGACATTCGAACAACCGACGCGCCGTCCGCCGCCGTGTTTTGGGCAAAAGCGCATCACCGCGCAGCCACTCATCAAGACGGCCGCACCACGGCCCAAGCTGTGGCACGGGTTGCGGCTTGCGCTTGTAAACCGGCTCAACCCCATCCTTCAGATATTTGCGAACGGTGTTCCGTGACAGCTGCAGGGACCGCGCCAAGCCACTGATACTCTCGCCGTCCCGCAACCCTCGCCGCCTGATCTTACCAATCGTTTCCACGCATAACACTCCAGCTGCTCCCGCCCAAAAAACGGGATTGTTGCACGACTGGGGTGGTCAGTTTTGGACGCTGTTTTACAATGCCCACGCGATTGAGCAAGAACCCAGTCCACCGATTAAGTGGAAACTTCGAGGGCGAGAGGGCTGATTTCGGGTGAATCCACCCATGAAACTAAAAGGACATCTGCATGGTGTTGAGCATACTCTTGATGGTCCGATAATGCAACATTATTGGACATAGCAACACTCTCAAGATGACGGCGCTATTTGCTTAATTTGCTAGCCTAAAACGCCGCGAAGAATTATCGTCTAGGCATGACGAAAATCCGCCCCAAAACGTCCGACGCGCCGATGCTGGTTGGTCCCTTGCCGGGCTGGATCACAGCCGCCCCGGCAGAAACCTTAGAGGATGCGGCGTTTCGCTCCGGGGCGGCCTTGGCCTATTTGCACATGATATCAGGGCAAGAAGCCGTCCCACAGCCGCTGTGGCGCGACCGGCTGGCGCTGGCAGCGGCTGAGGTTTGTGTAGGGTTTTCCGGGCGACGCGAGGGCGGCCACGCTTTGCGCGATGCGCTGCATCTGACGCGTCCGGGCGATCATCCGGGGCCGGCGGGGGCGATCTTCGGGCAATGGTCGCGCGCTGTGGCGCGCCCGATCAGTGTGGCACATCTGGGCAAGGCGATGGACGGGGTGTCCGCCGAACGGGTAGCACTTTGCCTTGATGCCATGGGCAGTAACCCTGTGGACAGGGCAGCTGGGGTGATCGAGGCGGTGCTGGCGGGCCTTCCGCGCGGTGAGACGGTGGCGCTGATCCTGGCGGATGCTGTGTTGGCAAAATCCGTGGGCAAGGAACACATCCTGCCCCTGATGTCGCTTGGCTTGAAGCCGCGCGAGCTGCGGTTGCGGGAGGATGCGTTGCGGCTGGCTTGCCACCGGGCCGTCTTGGTGGGGGCAGGGCAAGCGGTGCCACTGGCCGCCGATCTGGCGCGGCGGGCAGCGCGGCTCCAAGCGGTCGTGCCGAAGCTGCGGGCCAAGGGCGCAGATCGGGCGGTGGATCTGTTCCTCGCGCGCGATGCGCTGGCACCAGGGGCATTGCTCGGGTTCATGTCGGACCGCGCCGCCCGGCGGCTCTGCGATCGGCTCGTGGACTTGGGCGCTGTCCGCGAATTGACCGGGCGGGACTCGTTCCGTCTCTATGGGGTCTGATCATGGCACGCGACAAGCGCGAGGCACTGGGCCTGGACCGCGAACTGGTTGATCTGCCGCCGGAGCTGCGCTGGCAGGAATGGATGCGGCGGATCGAAGCGGTGCTGTTTGCGTCCGCCACGCCGGTTGCGCGCGACGATCTGGCGCGTGTGGTGGGGCAGGGGGCTGCGGTCGATCTGCTGATCGAGGATCTCGGGGTAGATCTGGAGGGGCGCCCCTATGAGCTGGCACGGATCGGTGCGGGTTGGATGCTGCGCACCAAGGCAGCCTATGCCCCCGCGATCAGGGCCGCCGCAGACGTGGGCGGGCAGACGCTGGACCTGCACGACTTCGATCTCGCCGTACTTGCCGCCATTGCCTATCACCAGCCGATCAGTCGCGACGGGCTAAAGGACATTTTTGGGCGCGAGATCAGCCGCGACCTGATCGGGCGGCTGGTTGAACGCGACATGATCGGCACCGGGCCCCGCGAACCCCGCCGCGGTGCGCCTTACACCTTTGTCACCACCGAGGTCTTCCTCGTGGCCTTCGGGCTTGAATCGCTTCGGGACCTGCTCGACCCGGAGCAACTGGCCGATGCCGGGCTGTCCAATGCTTAGGGTCGGTAGAAGGGTGGTACGGCACTGCGCAAGGCTGTCGCGGCCAACGCCGACCAGCTCGCGACTGACCTTGCTCCGGTGATCGCGGATACTCGCGCGGAAACGCATCTGCCGTTGCGCGCAATCGACCGGCAACTCGGCCAGCGCGGCATGCTCACGCGGCAAGGTGGGCAGTGGCATGTGTCGAATGCGCGCAATTTGCTAGTCAGGGTTGATGGGTGAGGTTGGTGCAGCCGAGCCAAGTGCCGCAGACTAAAGTCGGCTTTAATGAGCAATCAGAAAACAGACCGAGCGATCCGGATCATCTGAAGCATGTCAAAGGCGCTATCGGCCAAAGTCACGAGCTCACCGTTTACAACGGCATAATTATAGCCTGGCTTCAACTCTGGCAGGTCGTAGGCTTGGCGCAGTTCGTCTTGAGTCAGCGCTGCCGTGGGCGAGATAAACGTCCCTGCTGGCAAGTTCTGGGATTGAGCAAGTCGATGGAGTGTCAGAAGTGATCTGTTGTCCTCATCGGCCAGCAACACTGGCTGACCGTCGATCAAGGCATATCGCATGCCTTCTGGTGTAGGGCGCAAGCCATAGAGGGCTGCGATTTGGTCTGAGCTAAGCAACAGATCGCTATCGTCGTACACCGACCCCTCATCAAGATAGCCGCGACGTTGGTCGACGTAGATCTCATCCAGCCGGTCATCGTCAAAAGTCACCCACTCGTCGTAGGTTACGCCTTTTTTTGCCAAGCCAGGTGGAACACAAGGCGGGTCCTTCTTGGCAAGCCCAGGAGGACAGTTGCGATAGGCTACAAAACGGTCGTCAGGCAAATCTGCGAAGACGACGTTCGGTCCGAGCAACGCAAGAGGTGCAGCACCCAAACGCACAAGCATGTCGCGGCCTCGCGGGGCTTGTAAGCCTAAAATCGTCGAGGAATCGCGTGCGCGCTGATCTTTTGAGCGCTTCCCATTTTCCTTAGCGCCCTTTTGCTTTTCATTGGCGTGAGATTTTGCTTTGGCGTGTTTCTTAAGCTTCTTTTTGTCACCGGACTTGCCGTTTTTTGCATCAATTTGAATGACCTGTGCATCCGCGCCCTCTGGCAAAGCGAGGTCCCGCGTCATGATATTCGAAAAGACAACCTGTCCGTTCAGGACAGGTGCCGTTGCGCAGGCAAAAACGATTGCGAGTGAAAGTGAAGTGATTTTCATGTTTTTTACCTTATGGGGATATATTACGCGGTATCTGCTAATTCATTTATGCGCGGCGAGTTCCGCGCTAACCGCCCTAACCTTTGGTCCGGTAGCCGTGACTGCCGGACCAGAGTTCTGACGACGCGGCGTGCCGTCGGTTAATCTGTAACTGGCACGACGACTGCCGGTGCAAGCGGGGCGTCGGGGATGACGAGTTCAACCGGGTCCAGCCCGAGATGCTCGTTGACCGTGGTCACCACACCGGGGGTGACAGGTTTGTTGGCGGCCGCTTCCAGCAGGCTCAGTTCCAGCTCGGGTTGATTGGCGATCGCGTCACGCAGTTCTGCTTCCTCATCGACCAGATCGGCATAGTCATTTGCCGCGTCCAGTTCAGCTTGCACTGTGGCGCGCTCGATTGATATCGCCTGTGCTTCGCCTTCAAGCGCTTCGATTTCGGCTTTCAGCGCTGTCGTATCGGTGCCCACTGGCGCCGCGGCCAGTACTTCCCGTGCGGCAGCAAGATCGGTGGCGGCAAGGCCGGCGTCCGCGTCAAGCTGCGCAAGATCTACACTGATCGCGTCGGGGTCGCGGGCGGGTGGCGATGCGGCATCCAGGGCCGCGCGCGTCAGATCATAGTCCGACAGCAGATCGGTGCGGTTGAGCACGGCGTCACGATAAGCGGCAATCCGGCCCACCCGAGAATTCGGGTTTGCATTGGCCAAAGCCTGAGGCGAAGCGTTTGCCGCATTCAATGCGCCCAGCTCTGATGGATGCGCGCCGAGAGCCTCTGCAAGATCCGGGGTTTTGTGCAACTTTACCGAGCGGGTGGCCGGACGTAGGTTTGTGGTTGTCATTTCCACTTCCGAGACGCGTTTCCTGGTGGAATCGACGGACTTTGCGGCTTTGCCTTTCGTGCCTCTATCTGTCTTGGCAGAACCGCCTTTACCCGAAGCCTCGGATCCACGCCCTCCATTTCCATTGCCACCTGAGTTTCCTCCCCCATTGCCGCCACCGTTCCCACCCTCGTTTCCGCCTTTGGCATGGGCGACGCCAACGCATGAAAGGGTAGCAGCCATCGACACTGCCCCAAGAAGGGCCGCCGAAAGGAGTGTCGCCGAAAGGATGCTTGTGTGTTTAGATGTCATGTCCGTCTCCAATGCAGTCTATGGGCCGTGCCTTCCGGACATCAGCCAATTCATGACTGAGGTAAAACACATGCTTGATGAACCGTCGTTGAATGATCCGTTCATTTTGGGTTCACCTCGACTCTGGTACACCGCAGCATGACTCGATTTGCGCTCGCCCTTGTCGTTATGTTCGGCCTGCCTTGCGTAGCGCTTGCCCAAGTGCCCCGAGAGGTCGGACAAGCGGAACTGCGCAGGATGGTTGCGACAGGCCAAAGCCTGAGCCTTTCCCGCATATTGGAGGCGGTGACCCCCAACGTTGCAGGCGATCCGCTTGATGTGCGGCTGTTCGAATCGTCCGGACTGTTCTACCGTGTGGTCGTGATGGATTCTTCGGGAAAACTGGTTCGTCTGGTATTGGACGCGCAAACGGGCCAAGTGCTGTCTGACACATCGCCCATTGCCATGCGGGTCCGCGCGGCTGCAGCCCACGGCAAGGGCGCGGCAGCAGGCACCAGCAAATCAAAGTCAAAAAACGGTCAAGGCAATTCCGATGCTGCGGGAAATGGTGGCAACGGTGGCGGAAACGGAAACGCCGGTGGAAATGGAAACGGTGGCGGAAAAGGGAATGGCAATGGCAAGAACTGACTTGCAGCCGCCCGTTGCGTCTTGCGGACATTGTATAGCATGAGATTGCTTTTGGCGGAGGATGATGCGGCACTGTGCGACCAGATCCGTCAGGCACTGACGCAAGAGGGCCGGGTCGTGGACGTGGTTCAAGATGGCGAGGAGGCTGCGTTTCTTGGCTCGACGGAACCCTACGATTTGATCATCCTGGATCTTGGTTTGCCCAAGCGCGACGGCCTTTCCATCCTGCGCGAATGGCGCGCCGAAAAGAATACGATCCCGGTGCTGATCCTGACTGCCAGAGACGGCTGGTCACAGCGGGTTGATGGCCTTGATGCCGGTGCCGATGACTACATTGTCAAACCTTTCCATATGGCCGAATTGCTGGCGCGCGTGCGGGCGCTGCTGCGCCGGCGGATGAGTCAGCAAAGCGCTGTGTTCGAAATAGGGGCGTTCAGCTTCGACACGCGCATGGGTCGGGCGCTAGTGAACGGGATCGCCGTCGATCTGACTGCGCAAGAAGTTGCGGTGTTGACCTATCTCGTCAATCAAGCCGGGCGTTTGGTGTCGCGAACGGAACTATCCGAGCATATTTACGCCTATGATGATGATCGGGATTCGAACACTATCGCCGTGTTCATCGCCCGGCTCCGCAAGAAACTGGGGGCGGAGGTGATACAAACGATTCGGGGCCGCGGCTATAAGATAGATCAGGCCTGATGCGATCTTTGCGTAGCAGGGCGATCCTGTCCGGCATCTGGCTTTCGATTCTGTCGATTTTTGTAGGCGCTGTGGTCTTGGTCACGTCGGTCGATGATATCGCGTTGCGTCGATTTGACACAGAAATGGCCGCGCGACACTTGCAGTTGACTGTCGCACTCGCCGACGATGGGCTTGACGCGGACACAATCGCCGCCGAACTTACCGATCCTCTGTATGATCGGCCTTATTCAGGGCGATACTGGCAGATCAACGCACTCAATGGAACGATTGTCACCTCGCGGTCACTGTTTGATGCCGTTCTGACGCTGCCAGCCGCAACCTCCGAACTGCAATATGCGGATGGTGTCGGCCCGGACGGCGAAGTGCGACTTGCCTGGCGCCAGATTAAGGCAGAGGGCGATGCGCCGATGGTCGTTGCCGTGGCAAGTTCTCTGGCCGAACTCGATCAGGAACGCTGGGATATTCGCCGCAGCCTGCTGACGGGATTTGCCATCGTCGGTCTTTTGGGTCTGATCATAGCTACTTTGCAGACATCTGCCATTCTGCGCCCGTTGACGACCCTGCAACGGGACATCAACCAACGGTGGGACAGCGACGAGGCCCTTGATCCCTCCAGTTACCCAAAAGAGGTCGCGCCGTTAGTGAACGACATCAACATCCTGCTAAAACGCAATCGCGACATCATCGACCGGACACGCAGGCAGGGCGCTGATCTTGCCCATGCGCTGAAAACCCCCTCGGCCATTCTTCGCAACGAGCTTCATCGTTTCGATCAATTAGGGCAGACTGTGAATGTGGCCCAAGACGCTCTGGATCGCATCGACGCGCAGATCACCCGATCCCTGACGCGCGTGCGCGCGGCCAATCTAGCAAGCGTAGCGCCAAGGGGAACCAATCTGCGAGGATCGCTGGAGAGGCTTACCCGAGCCTTCGCTACGCTTTTTGCGGACAACGCGCACAGCCTCGATGTGCATGTGCCCCTTGATCTTTCTGTGTCGATGGATGCTCAGGATCTGGAGGACGTGCTGGGGAATATTCTTGAGAACGGCCTAAAGTTCTGTCGTACTAGGGTTGTTGTGAGTGCACATCGCACGGAACATTTCAACTTTGTTCGCATCGAAGACGACGGTCCCGGAATTCCCGAACCGGATCGGGTCGAGGCGTTGCGGCCTGGCGGGCGACTGGACACCGCCACGCGCGGCACCGGTCTGGGTCTTGCCATCGCATCGGACATTGTAAATGCCTATGGCGGAACATTGACCCTTGGGCAATCAGCGAACCTGGGCGGTCTTCAAGTAGACTGCCATTTGCCAGTCAGACATGGCCTTTGATCGGCGACCGACCGCTTGTGTGTGTTTTGGCCCTTTAATTGCGGGTTTTGGTCAAGCCTGTTCCTTGGAAAGAGCGGTTCAAGACGCGCCATGTGCGCGTCCGTCAGCCAGAGGGAGTGGGCAAAACTTGGTGGTCAAGCGGCTATCTTTGAAACGTCAGCGTGCCGTTCAGCATTACGAGCCTATGACAGCGAAACGATGCGCCCCTTGCTGAGACCACCGGGCCTCCTCCCTTCAACGGCGCTCCCCTGACAAGCGATCACGATCACGTGGTTGGCCGCTCGCGACGGTGTCAATCCACGATGATGACAGCCCATGGCCGCCGACCGCATAATCAAAACGCTGCCGAACAGCATCCACGGAATGGTCGCGAAGATTGCGTATTCCAAAATGCGTCATCAGTGAAGGATAAATGCAAGCACCTGATGATGGTCTGTCATACCACCTATTACCACGTGGTTAACTTCTTATTAATGCCACAATTCTTTCCAACTTCGGGCGCAGTTTCTGCGCCAACTCAACCTATAAGGGAGAGCGTCATGTCCATGCCTCAAGTCGGAACAGTTGCGCAGTTGGTGTATGCGGATAGACAGCCACTGAATTTTGCTCGGCTTGTTGGCGATCTCCACTCGATTTTGGTGCAAACTTACGGCCTAGAAGTATTGTTTGAATGGGACTGCGAGGATATAGCATTCTTGGACCTGTCGACCGCCAGAATTGCGCTAGGGTGGGATGATAGGCCGGGCAAAGGCTATTCGGCCTGCATGACGGTATCGGTCGGGCCGCTGCCCGGCATCTCGTTGCTGGCCGGAAACGATGGGTGGGAACAAATCTGTTCGCGGATTGTTGAACGTGTCCACGGCCGCTTTCCGGCGTTAGCAACCCTTTGGCATCAGACCGAGGAGGAGCTGACGAGTGATTTGCTCGATAGCTTGGTCGCGCAGCTACCGCCGCTGATGCAACTCTTCCCATTTCAGGAGCCTGACTGGGTTGCGGATGCGATGACCCGTCAATCGCCTAGTCGCGCAGTGGCGCTGCGGGGCGCTGAAGAGATAGGCGAGCCCGAGAGTGCCATAAAGGAACCCGCGCCGATTGACGAAAGTAATCTGATGCAAGTCGTCGAGAAAGTCGCCGATGTGGCAGTCACGCGAGACGAAAAGGTTGGTGAACTGATAGCGCTGAAGTTCTCAGACAAATCAGCGACCGCTAGAGCGAGAGCACGGGCCAAAACACGTGCCAGCGCCCTAACACGGTCTGAAGCAGAGATCGCAAATGATCGACCTACCCTGCCGCACCCGCGTAACCTCGAACTTGCCCGGCTCCGTGACGCACTTTACCAAGCGGACCCCGAGGAGCTCCCGGCCCCCCTGAGCACCCAGCTACGCCTTACCGTCCACGCACTTAACACGACCCTGATCTTGGTCTGGGCACCGCTGGGAGCTGCCGTGATGACCTATTCGCTGCTGAAGGGTGAAGACATGAAGTTATCAGCCCGTCTGATGGTGCTGACTGGTTTGTTTGCCACCGCTATTGAGGGTGCCATGGGCCAGCATATGGCGGCGCTTGTTGGTGCCTAAACGTGCGTTCGGCCCCGCATCGCTGCTAAAACGGGCAATTTCCATCAGCTGCATGCGGCGTGCGCAATTCTGATCGGGTCTCCCCGTGATCAGGTCGGTTCAGCGCAGGCGGTTTTGCCGCCCGCTCTACACGAAATCGGTCAAGGGTGGTGCCTTACTGTAAGCGCTGTCTTGACTCCACCTTCCTGCTGAATCTGTAAGCTGCGATTGCGCTTTCCGTGGAGATTTACACGGGAGGTGTCAGTGGGAGTCCATCGGGAGCGCAGTATGGAGGCCGTTGGGTTTGTGGAGTTGCTGGCGGCTCCGGCAGCGAAGCGGCGATGGTCGGATGAGGCAAAGGGTCGGATGGTTGCCGAGACAGTGGTTCCGGGTGTCACGGTGAACGAGGTCGCGCGGCGGCACGGGGTGAAGGCAAACCATCTGTCTCGTGGCGGACGCTGGCGCGAATGGGCAAGCTGGTTGTGCCGGAGGTGGCTGGGGCGGAGTTCACAGCGCCGGTGGTCGTGACACAGACATCAGAGCCGCCCATCGTGACTGGCACAATTGATCTGGTCATTGGCTCCGTGACGGTGCGACTTGATGCTGCCACGCCTGCGGCTCGGGTTGCAGAATTGGTGATCGCGCTGCGAGTCTGCGCGTGATCTTTCCCTCGAACCGAGTGCGGGTCATGGTGGCAACCAAGCCCATCGACTTCCGGAAGGGCCATGACAGCTTGGCTGCGATGGTGAAGAACGAGTTGCGCAAAGATCCGTTCACGGGGACAGTTTTTGTGTTCCGCGCAAAGAAGGCAGATCGGCTGAAACTGCTCTACTGGGACGCCACCGGGCTGGTGATGGCCTACAAGCGGCTGGAAGAGCATACGTTTACCTGGCCCGCCGTGACGGACGGGTTGATGCTGATAAACCATGCGCAGTTCGAGGCACTGTTTGCGGGGCTCTACTGGTGGCGGGTTCGGGCCATCGAGGCGAAGGCTCCCGAAGCCGTGGAATGAGCGGTTCAGCCCTGCGGCAGGATGACTCATTCGGTGCTTTCTTGAGGCATCGCTTGTGATGGTTTGGTAAAAGCCAACCATGCCGAACACCGCTGATCTGCTTGGGGAAATTGCGACACTGAAGGCGATGCTGATCGCCGCAGAAGCGCGTGACCAGCGCAAGGACGAGCGGATCGCACAGTTGGAAAAGCTGGTCGCGGCCTTCAAACAGGGAGCGTTCGGACGCCGGTCGGAGAAGAGCGATCCGGACCAGTTCGAACTGGCGCTGGAAGATCTGGAAGCGGCCATGGCGGAGATCCATGCCGAAGATGATGCCGAGAATCGGGCGGCCAAACGCCCGGCCAAACCGCGTGCCGCCAACCGTGGATCGCTTCCCAAACACCTGCCGCGCGTCGAAGAGCTTATCGAGCCGGAAAGCCTCACCTGCACCTGCGGCGGCTGTCTGCATTGCATCGGGGAAGATGTGTCGGAACGGCTGGACATCGTGCCCGCCCAGTTCCGCGTCATCGTCACCCGCCGCCCCAAATATGCCTGCCGGTCCTGCACGGATGGTGTGGTTCAGGCTTCGGCCCCTGCGCGGCTGATCCCGGGCGGCATGCCGACCGATGCGACAGTGGCCCATGTGCTAGTCAGCAAATACGCAGATCACTTGCCGCTTTACCGTCAGGCCCAGATCTACAGCCGCCAGGGCGTCGATCTAGACCGGCCCACCCTTGCGGATTGGGTCGGTCGTGCCGCCTTCGAACTTCGCCCCGTCCATGATGCGCTGATGGCCGACCTAAAGCGGTCCACCAAGCTGTTCATGGACGAGACCCGCGCTCCGGTTCTCGATCTGGGTGCGCGAAAGACCAAAACCGGATACTTCTGGGCGCGCAGACCGTCATAGCGTTCGACATTGGCCTTGGGTTCGAGCTGCAGGGCTAGTGCTTGCGGCGTGTCCAATGGGGGACCGCCCACCACCTTGCCGTCAACCAGCCGGTGCAACAGGTTCAGCACATGGGTCTTGGTCGGCACGCCTTCGGCCAGTGCCAATTCCACGGCGGTCAGCACGGCTTGTTCATCATGGTGCAGCACGAGGGCTAGGATATCCACCATCTCTCGGTCACCGCCAAGCTTGCGCAACATGTGATCCTGCAACTGTCTGAACGCGTGAGGCAATTCGAGGAATGGCGCGCCGTTGCGAAGGGCACCGGGCTTGCGCTGAACGACCGCCAGATGATGCCGCCACTCGTAGATCGTCTTCGGCGGCAGCTTGTGACTGCGCTGGATCACGCGCGCATGATCGTCTCGATCGCCGCATCGAGCATCGTGTTTACCAAATCGGCATCAGGTTTGCACCCGATTGCCCAGCTGATGACGAGGCCGTCGAAGCAGTCGATGATGGGCGAAAGATAAACTTTACCCGCTCGGATGTGGAATTCGGTGATGTCGGTCAGCCATTTCTCATTCGGAGCGGTAGCCTGGAAGTCTCGATTGATGATATTCTCAGGCGCCGGACTAACCTCGCCGAGGTATGAGCTGTAACGCCGCCGTTTCGGCTTTGTGATGACCAAGGCCTCTTGCTTCATCAGGCGCTGCACAACCTTTTCCGAGATTGAGATAGATTGCCGTGTCAGAGAGGCTCTCACCGACCGTAACCGTTTTGGTTTCGCGAAAAGCGTCGCGCACCCAGGCCGTCAATGTTGCCCGGCCAGGGAAGCCTAAGGCCCGCATCGTCCACGAAATGCAACGACCGTGAGCGGCAAAGTGCAGCAACGCGATCTGCTTTTGTGCTTCAGAGAATTTGGGGGGCCGTGGCGCAAATCCTGACCGCAAATCCTGCCGACGCTCATATTCACGGCACCAGCCCTTCAGAGCGTTCTTACTGGGGTAACCCAGCTGGCAAATCGTCGCCCGCGCGCGCTTGCCGAGCTTGATATACAGCTCCACTGCACGCATGCGCTCTTCGTAGGAATACATGAACTATCTCCCAGATAGTCCAACTTTTCGTCCGCACCCCCACCGGCTCAGTTCTGGGTGAAAATCAACACCACGACGCCGGGGCTGAGAACTGGGCCGTCATCGCCTCGCTCATCGAGACCTGCAAGATGAACGGCGTCGACCCCCACGCTTGGCTGGCAAACACGCTCACCTCCATCGTCAACGGCCACAAACAAAGCCACATCGACGATCTGCTGCCGTGGAATTACGCCATCAAGGTGTGATCAGAACAGCGCTTACGCCTTACTGGCGAGGAGCACTGGTAAACTACATGTCAATTCGCGCTTGCTGTCGTCAAAACGGAAGGGCGAGGGCGCCGTTTAGCAGAGGTCCTACAACCGCTCTGCAAGTCGGAAGCGTATCGGATGGGTTGCCTTTTATGCCGGATTATGTCGCGACAACTGCGTGTTTTCCTCATCGAGAGTAGCTCGCATCTCTTTCAAAAGGCTCATTTTAGGGGTGCGGTTTCTCAAAATCCTCTTGGCGCTTCCAACGAAAAATCGATTGGAGCCTCGAAAATTTCCCAATCCGCGCACGGACTGCTGAGGATTGACTTCTGTAGCTTGGATCTTTGCAAAGCTCAGCATGAGCGACATCGAGATGGCGCGCCGGAATCTGCGGGAACAGGTGATGGACAAGGTGGTAGGAATCGTTGCGAGGGAAAAAGATCAGGCGGACCACGGCAGGCGCAAGAACGTTGCGCGAGCTTTCAAGTTCATCATCTGCCCCCACGAGTCCCGCATGGTCCAGACAATCGGTCCAAAAGTTCAAGGTTGGATAAATGTAAAACAGTGGGATGATGACGAAGGCAAAAGAGGTCAGCGGAGCGAACACAGTGAACGCGACTATAAGAGCGAGGAGCACCAGTTTAAAAAAGACGAAGAAGCGACCATCATCGCCTGACAGACTGATGCCAGTGTATGCGCGAAGGTGCCGTCCCATTAGTGGCGTCGCCATGTGCCTAATGATGGTTCGCCAAGTCAGCGCATCGTGCAAACCGAACTTCTGGATGACGGCGAACTCCGCATCATTCTCGTAGTCTCCATTGTTTGCGTGATGAGAAAGATGGTCATCCCGATACTTTCGAAACGTTTTCATCAACATTGATGCGCATACGCGCCCAATCAGCACGTTGTCTTGCCGATTGTCGGAAAACGACGAATGACAGCACTCGTGGACTATATTGTTTATGCCTCTCAAACGCGTTCCGATGAAGATCGCGGTAGCCATCATCATAAGTACTGACCCGACGCTCGCAGTATGTGACTGCAGGTAGCTTCCAAACCAGATCGACGCTGCTATCAAAGTAAAATAGCCACAAACGATCGCCCAAGCGATCATGCGCGAATACCTTTTCATTCCGAAAAACCGCAGGATGTACTTCCTGCGCAGTGACTGTCCCGACATGTGTCCCCCGACCCAACCGGCTCATGATACCTAAATTGTTGAACCATTTGCATAAATTCGAAAGACGGATGTTCAAAAATTTCGCCTGCATCAGAAGTGCTAATGCAAGTTTAATCATCCGATCTTGCTTGTCACAACTTTTCCAGTAAAAGTCTGTGCCATGCATTAGAAAATCTTATGTAGTAAAGTGAAAAATGTCGCGCATCGACTACGACTCTCTCATCATTCTGTCTGCCGTCATTCGAGAAGGCAGCTTTGAAGCAGCCGCCAAAGCGCTGAAAGTGACCCAGTCTGCGGTCAGTCAACGAATCAGGCAGTTAGAAGAAAAAGCCGGAGTCGTTCTGGTCGCTAGGGGCCGCCCGTGCCTGCCGACGGAGGCCGGGATACAGTATTGTCGGCATGTCGAACAAGTGACACTTCTTCAACAGGAACTCGACCAGCGCATGCGCGCACTTGTGGGGGGCGACATTGCCGGTGCGGCAACGATCCGCCTGGGAGTAAACAATGACAGCTTGGCGACATGGTTTCCAAATGTGATCAAGCGAGCGTCGAGGGAACTGGGGATCCGCCTAGACGTCCTTCCTGATGATCAGGACCATACAGAAGCGAGCCTGAAGTCAGGAGATGCGCTTGCGGTGATAACGGCTCTCGAAACGCCGATACACGGATGCCGCAGACTTTCTCTTGGATCGATGGATTACGTCGCCGTAGCATCGCCCGAATTCTTTCTGGCCGAATTTTCAAAGGGAGTGTCGCTGGATACTCTGCGCGGCTCGACCTGTCTTGCCTACAATCGTAAGGACAATATCCAAGACCAATGGATGACACTTTGCTTTGGCGAAACTGTGCCTTTGTCTACTCATTTCGTGCCATCATATGAGGGGTACATTGCTTGCTGCAGGAACGGGACGGCATGGGGACTTATACCCAGCATTGCTGCAACGCCCTTGGTCGCGCTTGGCGAGTTGGTAGAGTTAAGTCCCGGTAAGGCGGCACGGGTGTCTCTGCATTGGCAGGCAAGCATGCAATCCAGCGAAATCCTAACGCGCCTTGGCGATCTCGTGCTTGAAGAGGCAACCAAGCATCTTGTCACGGATGCATTCAGGCCTTAGTGAAACCCCAGAATTTTTGACTCCCCTTGGCTTGGGTCAATCCAAGGCGACACACACACCGTAGGGTCGGTCGTACAGTTTAGCATCCCATGGTTTAACAGCTTGGCAGGTCGAACTGACCCGACCTTGCGACCTAAAATGCCCAAACTTTACCGCTCCACAGGCATCATCGCGCCACATTGATCAACGTTAGTCACCTGAGCATAGCGTCGAAGTTCTGCGAATGACCTTTAAAAGTGGAGTATCGCATTTTGTTTCCACGCATGTTGCAACTACGCGCTTGGACATCCCCGCGCCCTGCAAAATTTCCTCCGTATACTGCGGAGGCTCCCTATATTGCAGGCGCGAGACACAGCGAGCCGGTCGTCAAAGTGGATTTTGGGCTTCATGTCTTGGTTTTGCGCACGCTGATCGAAGAATTTGGAGGGGAAGCAACCAGCGTTGACCTGTGCCGGCGCATGGCTGCCGCAAACGTGTCATCTGTTGGACACAACCAAACTCAGTCGCCGGCCTCCATTCGCGCGACCCTTGATGTACTGGCCAACTGCGGCGCCTTAGGGATCGAGGACGTGAACGGGGCCAATGTTATCGCTCGCATGAAACTCGATGGAATCATTCTTGCATACGGGCAACCTACCTCCAAAGGTTGATTAGGAGCGGTCAGAGCACTGTGAGTGCTATGGTGATCGGTGCCCGTCGAAGGATATGTTGGGCAACAGATGCTCAGCCACAAAACGGCCTTAGTCGCATCCAACAGGGGCTTCGTCTTAGCTGGCGGCCCCTGCAGTCTGACAGATCCATTTGCCTTCATACAGCGGTTCACAAATCAAGAAGAAGCGTGCGCGATCTCTTGGCGCGCAATGATCCGGTCAAGGAGGGTCGAAGCCTATAGCAATTTTTATCAACAAACTGTTTCGAAAATCCTTACTATTATAAATTCTTATGATGCATTATTTTTTACTAACTGACCCATCGCAGGTAACGAGTCGAGTTGCTTTGATAGTGTAGTTAACGAGTACGGCCGCGCAGGTTGCCCCCCGCGCGGCCTTTCCCAAGATCTAACTTTCTTGGGTGATGCAAGAATGGAATCCCGATGAACCCCCAATACGATGTGTGTGTTACCGAGTACCGAAGCCATCCGGACGAAGACTTCCTTAGCCAGATTCCAGAGGCTTTTGCATCAGTGAGGGCGGCCAGACGACAAGTGTATTTTTTCGGGATTTTCAGCGCGGCCTGCGTGTTTTTCCTATCTTTAATGACTAAATAGACTTCGGCTTTGTCCGCTACATGAAGTCTGCTCGCATGGCATTGATGGGCGTTGTTGCGTAACTCACGCCTGAGGCATGATTGCCCCTTTCCCCTTCGGGATCAGGCCACGCGGACGATCTCGGCCGTTCCGAGGGCCGAGAAGCGGTTCATCAGGGCGACGCGTATCTGGATTTCCGCAGTTTGACGGTCGGGGTCTCTGGCGGCGATGCGCTCACCGAAGGCTTTGAGACACCGCATCTTTGCCTCGATCCGGCTTCGGACGTGGTATCCGGTCCAGCGCTTCCAGAATGCCCTGCCATAGTGCCGGGTGGCACGCAGGGTTTCGTTTCTAGCGATTGCAGCCGGACAGTCCTCCTTCCACGGCCGCCCGTTCTTGCGGATCGGGATGATTGCAGTGGCCTGCCGGTCAATGATGGCCGTGTGGCAACGGCGGGTGCCTTGGACACGCGCAAGTGCCACGACGTCATCGCCGCTCGCGGCGCGGCTGCGATCATTCCGCCCCGCAAGAACGCCAAGCCCTGGAAGCCCGACAGCCCCGGAGCGATCGCGCGCAACGAAGCCCTGCGCGCATCACGACGCTTCGGTCGAACCATCTGGCGACGATGGAGCGGCTATCACCGCCGAAGCCGGGTCGAAACAAAGATGCACTGTGTCAAACTGCTCGGCCAGCGACTGGCCGCGAGGGACTTTGATCGTCAGGTCGCCGAGTTCCAGATCCGTGTGGCCGTCCTGAACGGCTTCACCGCTCTCGGCATACCCGTCACTAAAGCCTGAATAGCCCCTAGATTTGTAGACGCCTTGCTTGGTAATTTTGGAAGCAAGGAGACACACATGTCCGGCACAAGGTTCACAGACGAGTTCAAGCGTGATGCTGTCGCGCAAGTTGATGATCGCGGCCATCCGGTGCGCGAGGTGGCTGAGCGTTTGGGTATCAGCACCAAGTCGATCTACACTTGGCAAAAGCAGTTTTCGCGGCCAGCGAAGGTGATCCAGGAGGTCGATGCCCAAGCCGATGAGATCCGTCGTCTGAAGCGTGATCTGGCTCGGGTCACGGAGGAACGGGACATCTTAAAAAAGGCGACGGTGGGTTCAACCGGTCAGCGCAACGGCTCGATCAAAGGTATCAGCGGGCGTCTGAAAGCCAAGCGTTTTCCGCGGCCTTGTGTTGAGCCGCAGGGCAACCTGATCAAGGTCATATTG
>NZ_JAFCTX010000046.1:0-29029 GCF_049896245.1 Cypionkella sp. TWP1-2-1b2
GCGAAGCTCCATAGGATGTGATTTGCCCATCTCGATCCCCTATATCTGGAAAGATCAGGGAATCAGAAACCGTCCAAGATGGGAAGCCTGAATCATATGAACGGCGACTTGCTCTAGCAGGCAAACCGGGAAAGGCGAGGGGGGTCAGAACTGCGAGGTGATCCCGACCGAGATATTCACCCCGTTGCTTTCAAAGCGACTGACGTTGGATTGGGTGGTGGTTTTCGACAGGCTCAGCGTCGGTGAATAACCCATCAAGCCGATGTTTTGAAACGTCATATCGACGCTGATGTCGAACTGCGTGTCGGTGCGCCCCTTGGTCAGTTGTGCGCCCAAAAGCTGATAAATGTCGTAATGGCTGTTCGCCGCCGTCAAGGTGGTCGACAGCGTCACTGGCCCAATCGGCTTGTCAAAACGGTAGCCCAAACTGGCCGAGCCGCGATTGTAGCTTTGATTGATCGCAGTGCCTGCCACATCACTGACCGCCAGCCCCCAGTTGATCGACCCTGCCCCCAAACGATACTGCCCTTCTAGGGATAAAGCATTGGCATTGATCACCGAATCTGTACGCCAAGCCCGCTGCGTGGTGGCCTCCAGCCGGATCGCCGCGCGATCTCGTTGCACCAAAGCTGTCGAGATTTGCGCCCGCGCATAGGGCCCCGCCACTTGGCCCGCCGCCCAGTTTTGCCCCAGCGCCAGACTGACGCTGATCGGGTGTTGGCTCTGCGGCCACAGAAAATCCTGCGTTATGCTGACTTCCGCCGCACTCTGATCAAGATCTTTGCCGCGCAGATCGGGGGCCAGCAGTTTGGCCTCATCCGACAGAAAATTGCGCGACACCGCCGCACTAAAGCCAAGGCTGGTCTGCGATTGCGCGCTTGTCCGCAACAGGTAAGTCAGCCGCAGCCGCGCATCCGCCCGCACGCCCGACAGTGCCTGTGCCGAGCCGGACAAAGTGCCCAGCACGAACCAATCATCAATCGAAAGGTACTTGCTCGACGCGCCGTCATTCAGATTGTCGCTGGGCGTCACCGAAAGGTCGATGGCATAGCGCAGCCGCGTATTGCCACGCAAAGCTTTGTAATCACTGATGGTTTGCGCGCGCGCTTGCGGGGTCGGCGCAGTATCAACCGCCCGGCGCAGCCAAAACTGCGTCGGCAAAACCCGCCCCTCTTGCAGCGCAGCCAGTGCGGTGTAACGGGCGATGTCATAGCGCAACCCCTCTGGCAAGCCCCGCGCCGCCGTCCAAGCCGCCCGCCCTGCCTGCCGTCCCGCCGTTGGATTGCCCAGCTGAGTCTCCGCCGCCGTCAGGATCAGCAGCGCGTAGGGATCATGGCCGTCCGCCTGCAACAACCCCAGCGCCAAACCCCGCGCCAAAGCCGCATTGCCCGCCATCAGCGCCTGCCGCGCGATGATCCGCCCTTGATCCAGCGAAAGCTTCACCGTCTCCGCAACCGCAGGGGTCAGCCCAAGCACTCCGACCAAGCAAAGCCCAAGCCAAACCGCCCAAGCCCACCGCAGCCCGCGTGTCACGGCAACGGATTGGGATTGCACAGCGGCGACTCACCCGCAAGGCCACAACGCGGCAGGTTGAATACGCCATGTTCCCAAATGCCCGTGTTGCCGGGGATCGGATTGATCACAATCGCACCCGCCACATCGGTCGCCCCCGCACCGCCAAAAAGCCCATTGACCTTACCAATCACATTGCCAGTATCGGGCACATCGGGCGCCGACGACACCTCAACATCTCCAAGAAATTGACCATTGGCGGTGATCGTCACGCTTGGAAAAGCGATATCGACCAACTTGTCTTCGTCGTCGACAACACCATCAGCATTGAGATCAATTTTGTTTCCCGTCGCATCTAATATCCAGCGATTGGCGACACCGCCGTCCACCTGACTGTTGACAAAAGTGGCAACTACCGAGGCATCGCCCTGCACCCTATACGGATTATTCGCAACCAGCCCGGCAGGCAAATCGCTCGAAGCATTACCGGGTGCGAAAATCCCTGCATAAGTGCCAGCATAAGTGAACGTGCCCGTTGTTGGCGAACTTACCGGAGCAGAATAAACATCCAGCCGCGCAAAGGTTCCGCCACCGAAATGGCGGTTAAACTGCCCACCATCCGAAACCGCGGATGCCAGTAGAGACCCGCGGGCATTATTTGCCACTAACGCTATGTAAGATCGCTGCGTGATAAGGTTCTGATATGTATAAGCCTCATAACCTGCCACATCCAACGATCCATCGCGGTCGAACTTCACATTTGGCGACTGGCCGACTGGGCCGTTGATGTTCATCGTCAGCGATCCCGTCCCACTGGGATCATAGACGATCGAGCGCAAATCGACCGCCACCTTCGGATCGACCGTCACCGGAGCTTCTGGATTGGTCGGATCGGTTGGGTCCACCGGCGGCGAGTCAACAAACGGATTGCCACCGCAAGCGGCCAAAGTCAGCGCCGCTGCAAGCAGCAGATAAATCGGTTTCATCGACGGGCCCACCCTAAGCAAATTCACATCAACTTTGCGTGCAAAACCCTTGAAAGTCAAAGCGGATTCCATTTTGTCTCCCAATCTTTCGCCGCTGTGCCCGCCCGGCATCACCCCTTACAGTGCAAGCTTCGGCCTTGGCCTTGCGCAGAGATCATGTCTATATATAGACAAACCACCGCCAAGCTTGACAACCGCTTGTCACAAGTCCCCAAAAACCAAAACCCTCAAGCCAAACGGAACATAAACGTGCAAACCTATCTCGACGCCTTGCGCAAAGTACTGGCCGAGGGCGAAACCTCGACTGACCGCACCGGCACCGGGACGATTTCGTATTTCGGGATGCAGAACCGCTACGATCTGTCGCAAGGCTTCCCACTGGTCACCACCAAGAAATTGCACCTGAAATCCATCATCCACGAGCTGTTGTGGTTCCTGAATGGCGATACCAACATCGGCTATCTGAAGGCGAATGGCGTCGGCATCTGGGATGAATGGGCCGATGCGAACGGTGATCTTGGCCCGGTCTACGGCGCGCAATGGCGGCGGTTTCCCAAGCTGACGCCCGCAGGTGCAGACCCCCAAGACCGTCCGCTCTACTACGCCGACAGCGTGGATCAAATCGCCGATCTGGTCACCGCGATTCGCAAAACCCCCGACAGCCGCCGCCTGATTGTCTCGGCCTGGAACCCTGCGCAGGTGCCGGATATGGCCCTGCCGCCTTGCCATACCCTGTGGCAAGTCCGCATCGCGGGGCGCAAACTGCACCTGCAACTCTACCAACGCTCGGCGGATATGTTCCTTGGCGTGCCGTTCAACATCGCCTCTTATGCGCTGCTGCAAACGATGCTCGCGCATGTCACGGGCTACGAGCCGGGTGATTTCATCCATACCATGGGCGACGCGCATATCTATGCGAACCATATGGACCAAGTGCAAACCCAGCTTGCGCGCAGCCCGAAACCCCTGCCGCAACTGCGGATCAAGCGCGAAGTCAGCTCGATGTTTGATTTCAAGTATGAGGATTTTGAGTTTCTGAACTACGATCCCGATCCCGCGATCAAAGCCCCCGTGGCCGTGTAGGAGATCGCGCAAATGCTCAGCCTCGTCGTCGCCCGCGCTCGCAATGGGGCCATTGGTAAAGATAACCTGATCCCGTGGTTTGCCCCCGAGGATCTGGCGTTTTTCCAACGTGAAACCACAGGTGGAGCGATCATCATGGGTCGCAAGACCTGGGAAAGCCTGCCGTTTAAGCCGTTGAAAAATCGGCTGAATTGCGTGGTCTCATCTGACCCGACCCTGACCGAGCATGTCTTCGCAACCCCCGAAGCCGCTCTCACATTTGCCCGCGCCAGCGGCTATGCCCGCGCCTATGGCATCGGTGGCGCGGGCATCTACCGTGCGCTGCTGCCCTTGGCGGATCGCCTGCTGATCACCGAAGTCGCGCTGGACATCCCGGATGCCGACGCCTTCTTTCCCGATTTCGACGCGATAGATTGGCAGCAACTCCCCCCGATCCCGTTACGCGCGCAGACCCCCACCTGCACCGCGACAGAGTATCTCCGCCGCTAACTGCCTAAAGTTTATCTAAAATTGTCATCCTCTCTGCTCAAATATCCCACGGGGTCTGGGGTGTGAAACCCCAGCGATCAGCCCCAAACCTAAACCTCACAAAACCACCACTGCCCCGCCCGCCTCTGCCGCATCCTCGGGATCATGCGTCACCATCAGGGTTGCAATCCCGCGTGCGCGCAGATGGCCAAACAAAAACCGCCGCATTTCGCCGCGCAACCCCGCATCCAGCTTGGAAAATGGCTCATCCAACAGCAAAGCCAACGGCTCGGCCAAAAGCGCCCGCATCAACGCCGCCCGCGCCCGCTGACCACCCGACAGTGTCGCCGGATCACGCGCATACATGCCGTCAAGCCCCGCCTGCGCCAAAGCCGCCTCCACCGCCGCACGCCGCACCGCCCGTCCGCGCGCGGCAGCAGGCAGCCCAAACACCAGATTATCCCCCAGCGACAGATGCGGAAACAGCAGCGCATCCTGAAACATCACCCCGATCCGCCGCGCCTCGGCGGGCAAAGCGGTGACATCGCGGCCCTGCACCAGCACCCGCCCTGCCTGCGAAAACCCATGCGCCAGATGGCCACCGATGGCGTCGAGCAGGGTGGATTTTCCGACACCAGACGGCCCCATCACCGTCACCACCGCGCCGCCTGCCACCTGCAAGGACAGTGGCGCGAACAGAGCCAGCCCACCACGCCGCACCGAAAGCTCGACCAATTCCAAACTCACAGCCCACCCCCCCGCAAATCACGCCGGTTGCGATGCCACCACGCCGGGATCGCTGCGGCCAAGCCATAAGCCGCGAAGGGCAGGGCGGCTTGCAGGCTGGCATAAACCCCGGTCACCCGGCGATCCGAGCCGGAGGACAGTGTCACCGCCTCGGTGGTCAGCGTCGCAATCCGCCCCGCGCCCAAAAACAACGTCGGCAAATATTGCGCCACCGACACCGCCACCCCAATCGCGCCCGCGGTCAGGATCGGGCCCAGCAGCATCGGCAAGCGCAGCGCGATCAACCGCCGCCCGCGCCCCGCGCCCAACGCCGCCCCAACCCGCAACAGCCGCGCGTCCGTCGCCCGCCAAGGCTCTGACAAGGCGATCATCATATAGGGAAACACGAACAAAGCCTGCGCCCAGATCACAGCCATATAGCCACCCGAGATGCCAGCCCGCAAAAACACCACGTTCAGCCCATAAAGAAACCCGATCTGCGGCATCAGCAGGGGCAGATAGATCAAGGCCTCGGCCCAAGCCGCACGCGGCAGATCACCTTCCGCCTCCAGCCAGAACACCGCCAACAGCAGCGACAGCCCTACGGTGACACCCGCCAAAATAAGTGTGTTGATCAAGGCCTTACCCCACATGGCGCTCATCCATAGCCCCCCGGACCACGCTTCCGGCCACAGCATCGGATAAGACCAGCGCCATGCCAGAGACCACACCAGCAGCGCCAGCAGCGCCAGCGAAGCCAACCCGATCAGCCCCCACACCCCAAGCCGCGCCAGCTGCAAACCCGGTGCCCAAGACATCCCCCGCCCACCGCGCCGCAACCACCAACGGCCCATAACGCGCAGCACCACCTCCGCCCCCCACAGCCCGGCAATACAGCCCACCACCAGCGCCGCCTGCAGCAACGCCCCTGCCGAGGCCGGCAGGATCAGCGCCACATCGGCAGCTCCAAACCAGCGCAGCACCGCCACCGCCAAGGTAGGCGGGTTCGACGGCCCCAGAATGATCGCCATATCCACCACCGACAACCCGTAAGCCAGCACCACCCAAACCGGCAGGCGGATCAGCGGCCAAAGTTGCGGCAAGATCAGCTTGATCCACGCCACCCCCGGCCCATAGCCCATCGCCCGTCCCACAGCCAACTGCCGCGCCACGGGCAGTTGCGCCAACCCCGACGCCATCACCAACAGCAAAAACGGCAGTTCTTTCACCACCAGCCCCAGCATCAGCGCCAGCCCGCAACCGTCATGCACCGAGGCGATATCCGGCGGCTGCACCCATCCCATCACCGGTGCCAAAGCCCGCGCGATCCAGCCCGACGGCGCCAAAACAAACGCCAGCCCCACCGCCATCGCCGCATGGGGTGTCGCAAGAAACGGGGCCAGCCACCGCATCCGCCCCGGTGCTGTGGCGCAAAACCCCACCGCCAAGGCCAGCGCGATCAGAGTCGAACCCAATCCCGTCACCAAAGTCAGCCGCAGACTGCTGGCAAACCCCGGCTGCGAGATCAGCATCCGCCACGGCTCCAGCGACCATACGCGCAACCCCAACGCGGGCAACACCCCAAACGCCGCGCGCGCGGTTTCCGCCAATCCCACCACAATCGGTGCGATCAGCCCCAACAGCACAACTGCCAAAACCGCGCCACGCAAGGGGCTCATTTGGTGTAGCGCTTGGCCCATTCCTCGACCAAGCGCGTCATCCAGCTGGCATGCGGCTCCAACAATACCGGCCCCAGATCAGCCAGCGCGGGCAGGGCATCAGCCTTCGGCAAAGCGGCAAACGCCGCCGTGCCTGCCGCATCCAACCGCACCGGGTCCAGCACTGAAAACGAGCCCAAAACCGTAATATCCTGCATATGCGCTTGGGTCGCAGGCTCTAGCAGAAAGTTCGCCACCACCTCCGCCGCCGCCGCATGCGCCGCATTATAGGGGATCGCCACAAAGCTGATATTGCCAATGCTGCCTGCTTTCGGCACGAACACCCGCGCCGTCGCGGGCAAAGTCCCCTCGGCTATCGCCGCCGCAGTCGAGGCCGGATCGAACGACATCGCAATATCGACCTCGCCATCGTTCAGCATCTGGCTTTGCACCTCGCCACTCGCCGGAAACGTCGCTCCGCCTTGCCACAGGTTCGGCCGCAACGCGTCATACCACGCCCACAAAGGCGCCGTGGCCGCAGCGAAAGCCGCCTCGGTCACTGGCTGCTGCAACACGCTTGCATCGGGGGCCAATTCAATCAACGCCTGCTTCAAAAACGTCGCCCCCATGAAATTTGACGGATCGGGATGCGTCATCCGGCCCTTATGCGCCGCCGCCCAAGCGACAAAACCGGCCATATCCGCAGGCACATCCGCCACCTTGGCGCTGTCATAGCTGAACACAAACTTAGCCAGCCGCCACGGGCTTTCCATGCCCGCGACCGGCACGGTAAAATCCACCGAGGCCGCAGAACCCGCCCCCAAATCCAGATACTGCGCGTTCGGCAGCCCCGCTATGAACGGCCCATGCAACAAACCCTGATCCTTCATCGCCAGAAAATTCGGCCCGTTGATCCAGATCAGATCAACCGAACCGCCGGTGTCCTGCCCCGCCGCTTTTTCGGAAATCACCCGCGTGACCGCCTCGGCTGTATCCGTCAGCTTCACCTGCTCGACCTTCACACCATACTGCGCCTCGGTCTGCGTGCTGACCCAAGCGATAAACCCATTGGTGCGCGCATCGCCGCCCCAAGCGTTGAAATACACCGTCTGGCCCTTGGCTTCGGCCAAAGTCTGCGCCCAATCGGCGAGCGCAGGGGTGGCAAACATCAGCCCAAGGGCGGCAACCAGCGGCAGTTTCATGGCAACTCCAATCTTAGAAATTCAGCTCATATCAGCAGGATATAGCCTGCGCGCCTTAAGTGGCAAAGGCCTGCCAGCCCATCCGCCAGCGCAGGCCCGTGGTCAGGCAACAGGCAAGCGCATAGCCATAAGCCAGCACGGCAAACCACGCAGGATTCAGCGCCATCAAGGCAAAGACCGCAATGGTTTCAAAGCCTTCGGTCAAACCCCCCAGATAATAGATCCCCTTGCTGGGATAATCCTTCGCCGTCAAACCGCGCCGTGCCGCAATGCTGGCAAAAGCCAGAAACGACGATCCGGTGCCGACAAAACTGGCGATTAACACCGCTGCGGGCAGGGCATTGCCTGCCGGATCAGCCAAAGCAAACCCCAGCGGAAACAGCGCGTAAAACACGAAATCCAGCGCAATATCCAGAAATGCCCCGCGATCCGTCGGACCGACAAGCCGCGCAATCGCGCCGTCCAAGCCATCCGCCACCCGGTTCAGCACCAGCAAAACCAGCGCCAGCCGATAAAACCCAAACCCCAAGGCCGGCACCGCCAGCGCACCCAGAGCAAACCCGGCCAGTGAGACCTGATCCGCCGTCACCCAGCGCGCAAGCCCCCGCGCAGGCCCCCGCAACAGCCGGCGCTGCAACGGCAAAAGTTTGGCGTCGATCATGCGACCTCCCGTATTCCATCCCCAGCATATGGATTTACGCCGATCCGCCGAATGTTTTTCACACCGATGCCAAAAACGTGAGCAATTTTCCCAACACCCCAGAAATCGCTATAAATTCGCCACAGATCTCTGCCCCAATCCGCAAAACCACCGGAGCCGCCGTGCCACCCTTTGACCGCACCACAGACCCCAGCCTGCGCGCGCTAGAGGCGCTGCGCGGCTATGCCTCTGTCGTGGTCGTGTTTCACCATTTCGCCTTGGCGTTCCTGCCGGGATTAAGGGCCGAGATGGAACAGCCGCTGCTGGCCTACAGCCTTGGCTGGCTGCTGAATGGCATGGGCGCGGTTTATCTGTTTTTTCTGCTGTCCGGTTTCGTGCTGACGCTGAAGTACTATCAAACGCCGGATGTTAAAATTCTGCTCAGTGCTGCGCTGAAACGTTTGCCACGACTTTGGCCCTCGGCGCTCTATGGCACGCTGCTGGGCTATGTTGTGCTGCGCTTCGGTTTGAACGCCAATGACACATCGGCTCAGCTTAACGGCTCGGACTGGCTGGCGAGTTTTGCCAATGCAGATCAAATGCTTGCGCCCAATCTTGCCTTGGCCTTGCGCGAAAGTCTGACGATGTTTCTGCATTATCGACCGCTGCATTATAACACCAATCTCTGGACCATGCTGATCGAGTTTTACGGCAGCCTGCTTGCGTTTTTCGCAGCCTTTGTGCTGATCAATGTCGCTCATCATCGGCTTCTGATAGTGAAAATCAGCCTCGCGGCGCTGTTGCTGGCGCTGACTATTGTGATCCCCTACGGTTTTGGCTGGGCGTTCACAATCGGCGCAGCGCTCGCCTTTGCCTATGCAAAGCGTTACTTTATCCCGGCCCCGCTGGGAATGGCACTGATCGTGTTGGGCCTGAGCTTGCTCGGAACTCCGGCCCCGGCGTCGGGCGAGCCTTCGCCGCTGTGGACCTTGCCGGGGGCGGCACTGCTGCTCTGGGGCGTCACCACCCCCGGCGCGGCCCCGCGTTTGCTTTTGCACCCGTTCAGCCAAGGCCTTGGCCGCTGGTCCTTCCCGCTCTATATCAGCCATACCATTGGTATCCTGACCCTTGGCAGCTTCGTCTATGTGAACACCGCCCCCCTTGGCACGCCATCGCAACTGCTGGCCGCTTTTGCAGCCACCTGGGCCTTCACCATCGCCTTCGCCTATCCGGTTTTGCGCTGGGAGGCGTGGTATCTGCCATGGCTGAACATCCAAATCCGGCGGCTGTTTGCGGCAAAAGCTTAATTTTCCGTTAAAACGCCCTAGTCAACCCCTTGATATATAACACATCTAAAAGGTCCCGAGTTGGGACCCTCCGAAAACCCCTCGCCAAACCCACGCCGCAACCTACCTGTGTAAGAAGAACCTACGTCTGTAAAAGGGAGAGCTCCATGCAAATCGCAACCCTCTATATCCTGACCGCGCTGATCTTCCTGATTCTGGACGCCGTGATGCTGACCCTCCATATGCAGCCGCTGTTTCGCCGAAACCTTGGCGATCAACTGCTGACGGAAATCCGCTACCTGCCCGCCGCCGCCTTCTACGCCGCTTATGTCGCGGGGCTGCTCTACCTGATTTCGATCCCCGGCCTGAAATCCGACACTCCGGTGTTTCTGCCCGCCGCGATCTTGGGCGCGATGGCCTACGGCACCTATGAATTCACCAGCTACGCGATTATGAAGGCGTGGAGCCCCGAGATGGTCGCAACCGATCTGATCTGGGGCACCTTCCTGACCGCCGCTTCTGCTTGGGGCGGGGTCGCCCTGACCAAGATGATATTCAAAGGCCTGCAATGATCCTCTACGGCATCTCCACCTGCGACACCTGCAAGAAAGCCCTGAAAGCGCTGGAGGCTGCGGGCAAATCCGTGACCTTCCGCGACATCCGGGCAGAGCCGCTTTCCGAAGCTGAAATTGACAAGATCGTGATGGAATTTGGCGACCGCGCGGTGAACAAGCAATCCACCACCTATCGCGGTTTCAACGATTTCCTGAAAGCCTCGGACCCCGAGGCGCAAATAGCCGCACAACCCGCCGTAATGAAACGCCCGGTTATTGACGCCGGTGGCAAATTCTACCTCGGCTGGGATGACGCGGTGCAAGCGGCCCTGCTGTAAGGAAAACGGCCCCCGTAAGGGCCGCTTTCAAACTTGAGAGCGCTTCGTGTTCATATTGCATCGAAAATCACTGCCTCTCGCGACGCTCGAACGCGTTTTCCGATACTCTATCTCGCGAAACCCGAACCGCTCTAAAGCAAGCGCAGATCGCCTGCGGATTCCTTGCCATCGCGACCAGATTGCAGCTCAAAGCCGATTTTCTGGTTGTCATTCAGGCCCTTCAGCCCGGCGCGCTCGACTGCCGAGATGTGAACGAAGATATCCTTCCCGCCATCATCGGGCGCAATAAAGCCGTAGCCCTTCGTGCTGTTGAACCATTTTACGGTGCCGGTTGGCATGCCGTCTCTCCTATCTCAACCCCCCCGAGGCGATATTACCCCGGGCCGTGCAATCCAGGTCTTCCGGGCCAAGTCAGGCGTTCAGAAAGTCTGTCGTCACTGATGAAATCATGCCAAACCTTAGGCGAAAATCAAGCACGGAGATTCGGGTGAGAAACGCTGCACTGACTTTAGGCCTGATTGGCGGCGTTTTGGCCATGATTGTTGGGTTTTTCGGCTATGGATATACCGAGTTTGTGGCCAGCCACGGCGCGATTGGCGACTTCGGCAACCAAGTCGATCATCCGATGGTGATCAAACTGGCCAGCTTTCTGGCCCCGATCCTTGCGATTGCGGGGGCAGCGATGGCGCGGTCGCAGAATATTCCGGCAGGCGTTCTGATGCTGGCGGCGGCGGTGGGGATCTATGTCGCCTTCGGATTCAGCGTTTTCACGATGTTCCCGATTGCGATGTGCGGCCTTGGCGGCGTGTTGGCACTGGCAGCCAGGCAACCTGACGCCCATTAAAACATCTGCCGCCTCGGGTGGCATCGAGCCACCGCTCGGCGGCGCTGCCGGGTCTTGGATTTGCTCTTTTTGAAATACTCCCGCCGGAGGCTTGCGCGATTTCGGCGGAAGCCTCCGGCGGGAGTATTTAGACCAATGTGAAATTGGGCAGAGTTTAGTGTCCTGCTGGCGGCAGGGCTGCAAAGCCAAACTCGGCCAGAGCCTGATCCATGCTGATCGTCTCGGTGCGGTTGTCGCCCAAGCGGCGGACGGACACGGTGCGATCTTCGACCTCTTTCATGCCGACGGCGAGGATCACTGGCACTTTGCCTACTGAGTGTTCGCGCACCTTGTAGTTGATCTTTTCGTTGCGGGTATCCGCCTCGGCCCTCACCCCCGCCTTGATCAGCGCATTGGTGATCTCATGCACGAACGGGTCGGCATCGGACACAATCGAGGCCACCACCACCTGACGTGGCGCCAGCCAGAACGGCAGTTTTCCGGCGTAGTTTTCGATCAGGATGCCGATGAAGCGCTCGAATGACCCCAGAATCGCGCGGTGCAGCATATAGGGCATATGCTTTGCCCCATCTTCACCGACATACTCTGCGCCCAGACGGTCGGGAAGTTGCGCATCCACTTGGAAGGTGCCGCACTGCCACTGCCGCCCGATGGCGTCGGTGAGTTTGAAGTCCAGTTTCGGGCCATAGAATGCGCCGTCGCCAGGGTTGATTTCATAGGGCAGGGCAAGCTGTTCGATAGCTTTGGTCAAAGCCCCTTCCACTTTATCCCACTGTTCGTCGGTGCCGATGCGCACTTCTGGGCGGGTGGAAAGTTTAATGTCAAAGCTGTCAAAGCCGAGGTCTTTGTAAACGCTGGACAAAAGCCGAATGAAGCCTGCACATTCGCTCTCGATCTGATCTTCGGTGCAGAAGATATGCGCGTCATCTTGGGTAAAGCCGCGCACCCGCATCAGCCCGTGCATCGAGCCGGACGATTCGTAGCGGTGGCACGAGCCGAACTCGGCCAACCGCAGCGGCAGGTCACGATACGACTTCAAACCTTGGTTGAAAATTTGCACATGGCAGGGGCAGTTCATCGGTTTAAGCGCGTTGATGCGCTTGGCCTTTTCGCCGTCCTCGTCGACCTCGACGATGAACATATTCTCGCGGTAGGCCTCCCAATGGCCGGATTTCTCCCACAAAACCCGGTCCACCACTTGTGGCGTCTTGATTTCTTTATAACCAGCGGCTTTCTGGCGGCCGCGCATGTAATCTTCCAGCTGACGGTAGATTGTCCAGCCATGCGGATGCCAGAACACCATGCCGGGGGCTTCGTCCTGAATGTGGAACAGGTCCATCTCACGCCCCAGCTTGCGGTGGTCACGCTTGGCGGCCTCCTCCAGCATGGTCATATGGGCTTTCAGATCGTCGCGGTTCTTGAACGCGAGGCCGTAGATGCGCTGCAACATCGGGCGTGACGCATCGCCCAACCAATAGGCCCCGGCCACATGCGTCAGCTTGAAGGCATCGGCGGGAACTTGACCGGTATGGGCAAAGTGCGGACCCCGGCAAAAGTCCTGCCAGTTGCCATGCCAATACATCCGCAGGTCTTCGCCCTCGGGGATGCGGTTGATCAACTCAACCTTGAAGGGTTCGTTCTTGTCTTGGTAGAATTTGATCGCGCGGGCGCGGTCCCAGATTTCGGTGCGCACCGGATCGCGGGCGTTGATGATTTGCTTCATCTTGGCCTCAATCTGGCCGAGGTCTTCCGGCGTGAACGGCTCGGCACGGTCGAAATCGTAGAACCAGCCGTAATCGCGCACCGGGCCGATGGTGACTTTCACATCCGGCCAGATTTCCTGCACCGCGCGCGCCATAATATGTGCTGCATCGTGGCGTATCAGTTCCAGCGCCTGCGCGTCATCAGCCAAAGTGTGAATGGCGATGCTGGCATCGGCATGGATCGGCCATTGCAGATCGTAATGCGCGCCGTTCACCGTGGCCGAGATGGCCTTTTTGGCCAGACCGGGGGCGATGGACGCAGCCACCTCGGCACCCGTCACGCCAGCGGCATAATCGCGCTTGTTGCCATCAGGGAACGTCAGGGAAATCTGGGACATAGCGTCCTCCTCGTCGTTTTGGCGCCTACGAAACGCCCGGTTGCGGGTTATGTGGGCGGGGTTTTGCCTATCGCCCGTGGCCTTGTCAACCGCAGGCCGCTATGGTGGTGAAAAAGTGAGGCAGCATGACCGAACCGCACCAGTTGACGACGCCTCAGGGCCGCCGGATTGCTTACCATTTCACCAAGGGGCAGGGGCCTTGCGTGGTGTTTTTGGGCGGTTTCAAATCGGACATGACCGGGACCAAGGCGGTGTATTTGCAGGATTGGGCCGAAGCTAGGGGGCGGGCGTTCCTGCGGTTGGACTATTCCGGGCATGGCACCTCATCAGGCGATTTCCTCGATGGTGCGATTGGCGATTGGTTCGAGGATGCTTTGGCGGTGATTGAGGCGGTGACTTCGGGGCCGCTGGTGCTGGTTGGCTCATCGATGGGCGGCTGGATTTCGCTGCTGGTGGCCCGCGCGATCCCGGCGCGCATCGCGGGGCTGGTGGGCATCGCCGCAGCGCCGGATTTTACCGAAGATTCTATATGGGCGGATTTCACTGATGTGCAACGCGCTGAAATCATGGATAAAAGCCAGATCGGCCTGCCGTCGGACTATGCCGACAGCCCCTATATCATCACGCGGCGCCTGATCGAGGAGGGCCGCAATCGGCTGGTTCTCCGCGCACCTCTCAGCTTGAATTTCCCCACCCGCCTGCTGCAAGGCACCGCCGACGTTGACGTGCCGCCCTCGGTCGCGCTGCGCCTGCTGGATCATGCGACGGGCGGTGATATTCACCTGACCTTGGTGAAGGGGGCCGATCATCGGTTTTCCACCCCCGCTTGCCTTGCGCTGATCACTGATGCCATTGCCGACGTGCTGAAAGGCACCGCCTGATGCCGCATCCCGAACCCTTGGTGCTGATCCCCGGCCTGATGGCCGATGCGCGGTTGTTTTTGCCGCAGATGGTGCAGCTGGGGGCGGCGCGGGCGATGCAGGTGGTGTTGCCGACCAAGGGTGAGACGGTGGAGCAAATGTCAGAGGCCATCCTCCCCGGTCTTCCCGAGAAATTCGCGCTGTTGGGGCATGGGCTGGGCGGCGATATCGCGCTGGATTTGATCCGCCGTATCCCTGACCGCGTCACCCGCGTGGTGCTCATGGCGACCGATCCGCTGTCGGAACCGCCGCAAGCCGCCGCCGCGCGCGAAGCCCGGATTGTCGCCGCGAAATCGGGGCGTTTGGCCGAGGCGATGCGACAGGAAATTCCGCTGTCGGCCATCGTCGATGCGCCTTGGCGCGAGGAGATCATGGCGCTGGTGCAGGATATGGCGCTGGGTCTGGGCGAGGGTGTGTTTCTGCGCCAATCGCGCGCGCTGCAACGCCGCCCTGACCAGCAGAAAACCATGCGTAAGGTCAAGCTGCCTGTGCTGGTGATCGCGGGCGAGGCCGACACGCTGGTGCCGATGCGCAGGCAGGAATTCACCGCCAATCTGATGCCCTACGGCAAGCTGTTGGTGATCGAGGCCGCAGGCCATCTGGCCAGTTTAGAGCAGCCCGAAGTGGTCTCAAAGGCGATCGAAGCGTTTCTCGCCGGGCCGATGATGCTGCGGTAGCGGGTCGGAAACCGCGCTAGGACGCTGCCAAGTTCCCCGCTTACTACCATATATTGTGTTAAACGATCAAAACATTGGCTCTGACCACAAGTCATTCCCAGCGGGGAAGAAAGTTTGGTCATGCCCTTCGCGTAAAAAGCGACAAGCGGTGCAGCCGGGGGACAATGCCCCCGGTTGCAAGCAGCAGCTTAGTTGCTGGCCTTCACCGAAGCTAATTTTGCCACCTTCGGCGCCCCCGAATTGGCGTCGATGAACGATAATACCAAAGGCCGGATGTTCAGCCGCCAGCTTTTGCCCGCGAAGATGCCGTAATGGCCAGCCCCCGGCTCCAGATGTTGCGCTTTCTTGCTGTCTGGCAATCCGGTCAGCATATCCAAAGCCGCGACGCATTGGCCGGGGGCGGAAATATCGTCATTCTCGCCCTCAACCGTCATCACGGCCACCTTGGTGATCGCGCCGATATCGACCTTTTTGCCCGCGACAACAAATTCGTTCTTCGCAATCTCGCGGTTCTTGAAGATCCGCTCGACGGTGGAAAGGTAGAATTCGGCAGTCATATCCATCACCGCCAGATATTCGTCATAAAACCGATTATGCGCGTCGTGATCCGAGGCATCACCCTGCGCCACCCGCATGATCTGCTCACTGAACGCCTTCTTATGCCGCTCAGCATTCATCGACATGAAGCTTTGCAGTTGCAGCAAGCCCGGATAGACCAGACGGCCGACACCTTTGTATTTGAAGCCGACGCGCTGGATGGCGATCTGCTCCAACTGGCCCATGGTGATGCGGCGGCCAAAGTCGGTCACATCGGTCGCGGCGGCATCGGGATCAATCGGCCCGCCGATCAGCGTCAGCGAACGCGGCTGCGCATCGGGGTCTTCCGCCGCTAGATAGGCCGTCGCGGCCAAAGCCAAAGGGGCAGGCTGGCAGACCGCGATTACATGGGTATCAGGCCCCAAGGCGCGCATGAAATCAACCAGATAAAGCGTGTAATCTTCGATATCGAACTTGCCTTCCGACACCGGAATGTCGCGGGCATTGTGCCAATCGGTGATATAGACATCCGCATCGGGCAGCAGGCTGGACACGGTCGAGCGCAGCAGTGTGGCATAATGTCCCGACATCGGGGCCACCAGCAGCACTTTGCGGGCCATTGGCGCACGGCGGCGCACTTTGAACTGCATCAGGCTGCCAAAGGCGTGCTCCACCACCGGCACCACATCCACCAGATGGTCTTGCGCATCGGGCCCTGGAATCGAGCGGATGCCCCAATCTGGCTTGACCACCATGCGGCCAAAGCTGCGTTCGGTCACCTCGCCCCAAGCCGCCATAACGTTCAGCATCGGACTCATCGTCATCGAGAACGCCGGATAAGACGCCATGGCGCGCGCGGTAGCGCCCATCCACTCATTGGTGTTACGAATACTTTCCATAAGGTCGTAGGTCGCCATATACTTCATCACGACTCCTTGCGGGGAGAGGGCCCCGGCCCAATCATCGTCGGGCCCTTGCGGCGGGGCGACGTTATGCTGCACAGCAGAAAGAATAGGGGTTAAAGATTAACATGACAACCGAAGACACTGCTGCCGGTGCAAAATTAGAGAAGATGACGGCTAATCTTGCCAAAATTGAAGCATTGTCAGCGCGTCTGATGGCAGCTTTAGCAAACAAAAAGTCTTCCGATCCGGGTGTGCAGGGGCCGGGGCAAGACATGTATATGAAGGCCGCCGCCGCTTATCTGGCCGGAATGATGCAGAATCCGGCGAAAGTGCTGGAGCATCAGATCGCCTATTGGGGCAAGACGATGAAGCACTATGTCGAGGCCCAAGCTGCCTTGGCGAGCGGTGAATTGAAGGCACCTGCCGATCCCGGCCCGAAAGATCGCCGCTTTGCCAACCCGTTGTGGGACACGCATCCGGCGTTCAACTATTTGAAACAGCAGTATTTGTTCAACGCCGAGGCGGTGCGCGATGCCGTCGGCGATATGGAATCGATTGATCCCGGCGACAAAAAGCGTGTCGAGTATTTCACCAAGCAGATCGTCGATATGCTGTCGCCGACCAATTTTCTGGGCACCAACCCGGATGCTTTGGAAAAAGCGGTGGCGACCGATGGCGAAAGTCTTGTGCGCGGCTTGGAAAATCTGGTTGCGGATGTTGAGGCCAACAATGGCGAGCTTGCGGTGACTTTGGCCGACCGTGAGGCGTTTATCTTGGGCGAGAATATTGCCACCACCCCCGGATCAGTGGTGTTTCGCAACCGGATGCTGGAACTGATCCAATACAGCCCCAGCACCGAAACGGTTTTTCAAACGCCGCTGCTGATCTTCCCGCCATGGATCAACAAATTCTATGTGATGGATCTCAAGCCGCAAAACTCGCTGATCAAATGGATCGTCGATCAGGGTTTCACATTGTTCATCGTCTCATGGGTGAACCCGGATGCGTCTTATGCTGATGTCGGCATGGATGATTACATCCGCGAAGGCTACCTCACCGCAATGGCCGAAGTGCGCCGCATCACCGATCAAAAACAGATCAACGCGGTCGGCTATTGCATCGCGGGCACCGCGCTGAGCCTGACGCTGTCGCACCTGCACCGTGCAGGCGACACTTCGGTGAAATCGGCTACCTTCTTCACCATGCTGACCGATTTCTCTGATCCGGGTGAGGTCGGCGTCTTCCTCGACAATGATTTCCTTGATGGGATCGAACGCCAAAGCCTTGCCGATGGCATGCTCTCGAAAACCTTCATGAGCCGGACCTTCAGCTATCTGCGCTCAAATGACCTCATCTACGGCCCGGCGATCAAAAGCTACATGATGGGTGAGGCCCCGCCCGCGTTTGACCTGCTCTATTGGAACGGCGACGGCACCAATCTGCCCTGCAAGATGGCGATCGAATACCTGCGTGGTCTTTGCCAGGATAATGGGCTGGCGCAAGGCACCTATAAGGTGTTCGGCCATAACGTCAGCCTGAAGGATATCCAGATTCCGGTCTGCGCCATTGCCTGTGAGACGGATCATATCGCGCATTGGCGTGGCAGCTTTAACGGCTTCAAGCAGATGGGGTCAGCCGACAAAACCTTCATCGTCTCGCAATCTGGCCATGTCGCGGGCATCATCAATCCGCCCTCGAAAGGCAAATACGGCCATTACACCAACGCAGGTGCCGTGGCGGGCGCGCCGGATGATTGGATGGCAGGGGCCAGCTTCAATCAGGGTAGCTGGTGGCCGCGCTGGGGCGCATGGCTTGCGATACAGTCGGGCGCGCAAATTCCTGCGCGGGTTCCGGGTGATTCGGTGCGTCCGGTGCTGTGCCCAGCTCCCGGCACTTATGTCTCGCTGCAACCAAACTCACCAAAGGGCTGAGTTCACACGCGTTTCCCTCGCGGCATCCTGCGCAAGCCCTGCGACACTGTCATCGCCGCGTTGCAGAAAATTCACTTGCAATGCTGCACTGCAGCATTTATATCTGACTTACCGAAAAGCGGGTTATCTCCCGCAGACCTGTAGGAGCATAAAATGACCAATGCGAATGATTTCAGCAAAACCATGCAAGACATGATGGCTAAGTTCCCGGTTGACGCTTCGGCGTTCCAGAACGCTTTCAAAACCCAAGCCGCGTTTGGTGAGAAACTGTCGAAAGTGGCGCTGGAAGCTGCTGAAAAATCGACCGAAATCTCGTCCAAATGGGCAAAAGAGACCATCGCCAAGCTGTCGGGCGCTGCCAAAGCGAAAGCCGAGCCGGCTGACTACACCAAGTCGATGACCGATTTTGCTTCGGCTGCTGCTGAGCTGGCTTCGGAAAACATGGCTGCTTTCGCTGAAGTGGCGAAAAAAGTGCAGATGGAAACCGTCGAGTTGATGCTGGCTGCTGGCAAAGACGTTTCGGCTGAAGCTTCGGCTGTTGTCAAAAAAGCCACCGACGAAGTGTCCGCTGCGACCAAAAAAGCCACCGCAGCTACCGCTGCCAAGTAATCCGCAAGGATCAAGCATCCCAATTTCCTCCCTGATTTGGGATGCATAGGGTGGGCCGTTGTGCCCGCCCTTTCTTTTTATGCTGCACTGTCCTAGACTTTCTCTGCACTGCAATATCTCGGGGAGAGAACTATGGCCGAACCTGCTAAGCCGCTGTTGATCAAGCGCTATGCCAGCCGTCGTCTCTATAACACCGAGACTTCTGATTACGTCACGCTTGAAGACATTGCGGGCTTCATCCGTGCGGGGCGCGAGGTGCAGATCGTTGATCTGAAATCCGGCGATGATCTGACCCGGCAATATCTGTTGCAGATCGTGGCCGAGCATGAATCCAAAGGCGATACGGTTTTGCCGACCAATGTGCTGACCGATCTGGTGCGCAGCTACACCACCAACATTAAATCCGTGGTGCCACAATTCCTTGCCGCCAGTTTTGAGATGTTGCGCGATGGTCCCACTAAGGTCATTGAAAACATGAACGCCATCCCGAACCCGCTGACCGCGATGCCGGGGTTTGATCTGATGCGCAAGCAGCAGGAAGCGTTTATGAAAACCATGATGGGTGGTGTGCCCGGTTGGGCAGGCTCTGGTCCTGCCAAAGAAGACGCCGCACAAGACCCGGCTGAGGAGTTAGCCGAAATCAAAAAGCAATTCGCCGAGTTGCAGAAAAAGCTGTCGAAGCTGTAAGCGCCCAGACTTTAGATGGCAGAGCAACAGGGTCGCGTCACGCTTTGGGGGATCGAGGTTTTCCTTGCCGTCGCCGAAGAAGGCGCGATTTCTGCGGCTGCGAAATGCTTAGGGGTCAGCCCCTCGGCGATCAGCCAGCAGTTGACCGGGCTGGAAACCGCCCTCGCCGCCGTGCTGCTGGATCGCTCCGCCCGCCCGATGCGGCTGACGCCAGCGGGCGCGATGTTTCGCCGCCACGCCCAAACCATCCTGAACGCCGAGGCCGAGGCGCGGGCTGATCTGGCCGTCGCCGACCTTTCCGGACTGACCACCCTGCGGCTTGGCATGATCGAAGATTTCGACGCCGAGGTGACGCCCCGTCTTTTGTCAGCCTTGGCGGGCGAGTTGAAAGGCTGCCGCTTCCTGTTGGAAACCGGGGCCAGCCACCGCCTGCTGGATCAGTTGGAAAGCCGCTCGCTGGATATTGTCGTCGCCGCTGATCTCGACTCTGACACCGCCGATCAGGGTTGGCGCGAGGTGCATCCTTTGCTCGCCGAACCCTTCCTCGCCATCACGCCAAAGGGCCGCAGCCCCGCAGACCTGCCCTTGATCCAATACACCGCCCGGCATGTGATGGGCCGCCAGATCGCAGGCCATCTGGCGCGGCAAAACCTGCGGCTGGCGCATCGGTTTGAGTTGGACAGCTATCACGCGATCCTCGCCATGGTGGCGGGCGGGCAGGGCTGGACGATCCTGACGCCCTTGGCCCTGCACCACGCCGCCCGCTTTCATGGGGCTATCGACGTGGCCCCGCTGCCGTTTGCGCCGCTGCAACGCACGTTGTCGTTGTCGGCGAGGGAAGGCGTGTTGCGCGAGATGCCGCGTCAGATTGCCGTGCGGTTGCGGGCGTTGATCGGGGCGCAGATTGTGGCCCCCGCGCAAAAGGAATGGCCTTGGTTGGGTGAGACGCTGCGGGTGCTTTAGCCGCTTTGCTTTTGGATGATACGCAGCTTGCAAAGCCACGAAATTCTTCCCAGCGGGGAAAGACTTGTGGTTTTAGCGAAATTAATCGGGATTTTCCACAACATGTTGTGGTTCATCTTGTTTCGCCTGTTTTGGCCTGATATTCGCCTCTCGCATCATGTGAAGATTTTTGGCTATTTTGAATGACAAAACCCCGCACCATAAGGCGCGGGGGTTGTTGTCTGGGCCACGATTTTTCTTAGAAATCGTCTGGTTTACTCCAATTCCACCAGCAAATCCTTGGCGTCAATCTGGCTGCCCGGCTGCACATAGAGCACCTTTACCACGGCGGCGCGGTCGGCGTGGATGCCGGTTTCCATCTTCATCGCCTCAATGGTCAGCAAGAGATCGCCCGCTTGCACCTTTTGGCCGACCACAACTGTCACGCTGGCAATAGAGCCGGGCATCGGGGCACCGATATGGCCGGGGTTGCCCTCTATGGCTTTCGGCTTGGCGGCGGTTTTGGCTTTGATGGCGCGGTTTGGCACCCGGATGACGCGGGGCTGACCGTTGAGTTCAAAAAACACCCGAACCTCACCGTCGTCGGTGGTTTCCCCCACGGCTTGCAGGCGGATTTCCAACTGTTTGCCGGGGTCAATTTCGGCGGTGATTTCTTCGCCGGGGATCATGCCGTAGAAGAACGTCCGGGTCGGCAGGGCGCGCACCGGGCCGTAGGCTTTGTGGCGGCCCATGTAATCGAGGAAGACTTTCGGATACATCAGGTAGCCGTTCAGATCCTCGTCGTCGATCTTGAAGCCGCCGAGTTCTTCGGAAAGTTTGCTGCGGGTGGCTTCCAGATCAACCGGGGGCAGGCTTTCGCCGGGGCGGGCGGTAGAGGCCGCTTCACCCTTCAGCACCTTCTTGGAAATCCCGGCAGGCCAGCCGCCATGCGGTTGGCCAAGGTTGCCTTTCAGCATATCAATCACCGAATCCGGGAAGGCCACGTCAACCTTCGGGTCTTCGACCTGCGCGCGGGTCAGGTTTTGCGACACCATCATCAGCGCCATGTCGCCTACGACTTTCGACGACGGCGTGACTTTGACGATATCGCCAAACATCTGGTTCACATCGGCATAGGTCTGCGCCACTTCGTGCCAACGTTCTTCAAGACCCAAAGAGCGGGCTTGGGCTTTGAGGTTGGTGAACTGACCGCCGGGCATCTCATGCAGATAGACTTCCGAGGCGGGTGCCGGGATGCCGGACTCGAAGGCGGCATATTGGCCGCGCACGGCTTCCCAATAGTTCGAGATTTGCCGGATCGCGGCCATGTCCAGCCCGGTGTCGCGGTCGGTGTGGCGCAGAGCCTCGACGATGGAGCCGAGGCATGGCTGCGAGGTGCCGCCACTGAACGCATCCATCGCGGCATCGACGCAATCGACGCCTGCATCGGATGCGGCCATGATGGTGGCAGCCGCAGCCCCTGAAGTGTCATGGGTGTGGAAGTGGATCGGCAGGCCGACCTCTTGCTTCAGGGTCTTGATCAGTTGTTTGGCGGCGGCGGGTTTCAACAGCCCGGCCATATCCTTCAGCCCCAGCACATGCGCGCCTGCGGCTTTCAGCTGTTTCGCGGTATCGACGTAGTATTTCAGATCATATTTGGCGCGGTTGGGGTCGAGCATATCGCCCGTATAGCAGACAGTGCCTTCGCAGACCTTATTGGCCTCCAGCACCGCATCCATCGCGACGCGCATGTTTTCGACCCAGTTGAGGCTGTCGAACACCCGGAACACGTCGACACCCGTGCTGGCGGCTTGCTTCACAAACGCCTGCACCACGTTGTCGGGATAGTTGGTATAACCGACTCCGTTGGAGGCGCGCAGCAGCATTTGGGTCATCACATTCGGCATCAAAGCGCGCAGATCGCGCAGGCGCTGCCATGGACATTCCTGCAGGAAGCGATAGGCGACATCGAAGGTAGCGCCGCCCCAACATTCAACGCTGAACAGTTGCGGCAGGTTGGCGGCATAGGCGGGGGCGACCTTGATCATATCAATCGAGCGCATCCGGGTGGCGAGCAGGCTTTGGTGGCCGTCGCGCATGGTGGTGTCGGTCAGCAGCAGCTTTTGCTGTTTAGACATCCAGTCAGCGACAGCTTGGGGCCCGTGCTGTTCCAGCAGGTTGCGGGTGCCCATCGACGGCTCCACCAGTGCTTTGGGGGCTTTTGGCGTGCGGGCTTCGGCATGGGGTTTTGGGCGGCCAGCGGTTTCGGGATGCCCGTTGACGGTGATGTCGGCGATATAGGTCAGGATTTTGGTCGCCCGGTCGCGGCGCTTTTTGAACTGGAACAGCTCTGGCGTGGTGTCGATGAATTTGGTGGTGTAGGTGTCATCGAGGAAGGTGGGGTGCTTCAGCAGGTTGATGACGAATTCGATGTTGGTGGACACGCCGCGAATACGGAATTCGCGCAAAGCCCGGTCCATACGGCGGATCGCGGCGGTGGGAGTTTGGGCGGTGGCGGTGACTTTTACCAGCAGCGAGTCGTAATAGCGGGTGATCACGCCGCCCGCGTAAGCCGTGCCACCATCAAGCCGGATGCCGTTGCCGGTGGCCGAGCGGTAGGCGGTCAGGCGGCCATAATCCGGGATGAAGTTGTTTTGCGGGTCCTCAGTCGTGACGCGGCATTGCAGCGCATGGCCGGTCAGGTGGATTTCTTCCTGTGCGGCCTTGCCGGTGGCTTCGGCCAAGGTTTTGCCCTCGGCGATCAGGATTTGCGCTTGGACAATGTCGATGCCGGTGACCTGTTCGGTGACGGTATGCTCGACCTGAACGCGGGGATTGACCTCAATGAAATAGAACTGCTGGTTGTCCATATCCATCAGGAATTCAACCGTGCCCGCGCATTCGTAGCCGACAAAGGCGCAGATGCGGCGACCCAGATCGCAGACCTCGGCGCGCTGGGCGTCGGTGAGGTAGGGGGCGGGGGCGCGCTCGACGACCTTCTGGTTGCGGCGCTGCACGGTGCAGTCCCGCTCGTACAGGTGATAGATCGCACCATGCTTGTCGCCGAGGATTTGCACCTCAACGTGGCGGGCGCGGATGATCATCTTTTCCAGATAACCCTCGCCATTGCCGAAAGCGGCTTCGGCTTCGCGGCGACCTTCGCGGACCTTGTCGACCAGCTCGGATTCCGACAGGATCGGGCGCATGCCGCGACCGCCACCGCCCCAAGAGGCTTTCAGCATCAAGGGATAGCCGACCGCTGCGGCTTCCTTCTTGATGGCGTCAAAGTCATCGCCCAGAACTTCGGTGGCAGGGATCACCGGAACACCAGCGGCCATTGCGACACGGCGGGCCGAAGCTTTATCGCCCAAAGCCCGCATCGTGTCGGCTTTCGGACCGATAAAGGTGATGCCCGCCTGATCGCAGGCATCGACAAAATCCGGGTTTTCCGAAAGCAAACCATAGCCGGGGTGGATCGCATCGGCGCCGCACGCCCGCGCCACCCGGATGATTTCGGGGATCGAGAGATAAGCCCCGACCGGGGACAGGCCCTCGCCGATCAGATAGGCCTCATCCGCCTTGAAACGGTGCAGCGACAGCTTATCTTCCTCGGCATAAACGGCGACGGTCTTTTTGCCCATCTCATTGGCCGCCCGCATCACGCGGATCGCGATTTCGCCACGGTTGGCGATCAGGATTTTCTTGAATTCGGTCATGCGAGGCTCCGGGCAGCGGGCGAAGGGGCGTGTCAGGCTGACACTAGCCGTGCTGCGATGCAGCGCAAGGGGCGGAAACGCCATGATATGACAGATTTGCGATATGATCGGCGCTAACATTCGACCGTTGCGGATGGGACGATTCTTTGCCTGAAAAATGGGCGGTTTTTGAATGGCGAGGGCTGTAGGGCGCGGATTGGCTTAGCGATTGTGCAGGGTGCTGAAAATCGGGTCGCTGTTTAAGCAAAACCGGCGCGAAAGTTTCCTGTGAACAATGCAGGAACACTGCTTTATCTCGGGCGAGAACCGCGATAGGTTAGTATCATGAACTGGACGGATGACGAAGATGCTTTCGCGGCGGCAGTGCCGTTGTCACAGCGCGCCTTGGGTCGGGGCGCGCCGCGCGATACGTCTTATCTCGACGATCTGAACCCGGCGCAGCGCGAGGCCGTGGAGGCTTTGGATGGCCCAGTTTTGATGCTGGCGGGGGCGGGCACCGGCAAGACCAAGGCCCTGACCTCACGCATCGTGCATCTGCTGAACATGGGCAAGGCGACCCCGCGTGAGATCTTGTCGGTGACCTTCACCAACAAAGCCGCGCGCGAGATGAAGCTGCGGGTCGGGCGTTTGCTGGGCGATGTGGCCGAGGGCATGGCCTGGATGGGGACATTTCACTCGCTGTCGGTGAAGATTTTGCGGCGGCATGCGGAATTGGTGGGGTTGAAATCGAACTTCACCATTCTTGATACCGATGATCAGTTGCGTTTGCTGAAGCAGTTGATCTCTGCCGCGAATATAGATGAAAAACGCTGGCCCGCGCGGATGCTGGCCTCGATGATCGACTCATGGAAAAACCGCGCGATGACACCTGATCGTGTGCCATCGTCGGAAGCCTCGGCCTATAACAACCGCGGAACGGAGTTGTATGCGCAGTACCAAGAGCGCCTGCGCACGCTGAACGCCACCGATTTCGGCGACCTGCTGCTGCATTGCGTGGTGATTTTCCAGAAGCATGAAGATGTGCTGGCGCAGTATCAACGCTGGTTCCGCTATATTCTGGTCGACGAATACCAGGATACCAACGTTGCGCAATATCTGTGGCTGCGGCTTTTGGCGCAGGGGCACCGCAATATCTGCTGCGTCGGTGATGATGATCAGTCGATCTACGGCTGGCGCGGCGCGGAAGTCGGCAACATCCTGCGGTTTGAGAAGGATTTTCCCGGCGCGAAAGTGGTGCGGCTGGAGCAGAATTACCGATCCACCGCGCATATTCTGGCGGCGGCGAGTGGGGTTATTGTCAAGAACGAGGGACGTTTGGGCAAAACCTTGTGGACCGATGCCGAGGGTGGCGAGAAGGTGCGGCTGATCGGCCATTGGGATGGCGAAGAAGAAGCCCGCTGGGTGGGCGAGGAAATTGAGAGCCTAAAACGAGGCAGATCTCAGTTCGCTAAGAGACGGAAGAATACACGTTCGATATCGCCTCAGCAGGAGGCGGATCGAGTGGCCAAGGGCGGAGTGGTTTCTGCAAGCGCCGGTGGAGACATTCACGAAGCGACTTTGATGCGTGCGCAAAGCTTTACCGATGCTGGCAAGGAAAACATCCCTTTGCCATCGGAGTTTGGGCTTGATGAAGTGGCGATTTTGGTGCGCGCCAGCCATCAGATGCGGGCGTTTGAGGATCGGTTTTTGACCATCGGGCTGCCGTATCGGGTGATTGGCGGGCCTCGGTTCTATGAGCGGCAGGAGATTCGCGATGCGATGGCGTATTTCCGGCTGGCGGTGTCGCCCGAGGATGATCTGGCGTTTGAGCGGGTGGTCAATCTGCCGAAACGCGGGCTTGGCGACAAGGCGCAGCAGGATATTCAGCGCGAGGCGCGCGGGCAGGGCCTGCCGTTGCTGGATGGCGCGCGGTCGCTGGTGGCGCGCGGTGGCATTGGCGGCAAAGGTGCGGGCCAGTTGCGCGGCTTTGTCGAGGGGGTGGATCGTTGGCACGCGGCGTTGATGGGCGCGCGGATTGTGCCGCCCGAAGATGCGGTGATCGAGCCGATGCTGCCGGATACGCCGCCTGCCAATGATCTAAGCCATGTGCGGCTGGCCGAGATTATACTGGAGGACTCCGGCTATATCTCGATGTGGCAGAACGACAAAACGCCGGAAGCGCCGGGGCGGCTTGAGAATTTGAAGGAATTGGTGAAGGCGCTGGAGCAGTTCGACAGCCTGCAAGGCTTTCTCGAACATGTCAGCCTGATCATGGAGAATGACAACGAGGAAGCCGCCGAGAAGGTGTCTATCATGACGCTGCATGCCGCTAAAGGCTTGGAATTTCCAGTGGTTTTCCTGCCAGGCTGGGAGGATGGGCTGTTCCCCAGCCAGCGCTCGATGGACGAGAGCGGTAAGAAGGGCTTGGAGGAAGAACGCCGTCTGGCCTATGTCGGCATCACGCGGGCGGAGGAGTTGTGCACGATTTCTTTTGCCTCGAACCGCCGGGTCTATGGCCAGTGGCAAAGCCAACTCCCCAGTCGGTTCATTGACGAATTGCCCGAGAAACATGTCGAGGTGCTGACGCCGCCGAGCCTGCATCGCGGCGGCTATGGCGCTGCGTCCCCGTCTTATGGCGCGGCTTTGGAAGATCGGGCGGTGAAGGCGGATGTCTATAACTCGCCGGGCTGGAAGCGGATGCAGGACCGCTCGGCGCAGCGCCCGCTCGCCCAACCGCGCGAGGCCCGCAATATGACGATTGATGCGCAGGCTTTGTCTTCTTACATCATCGGCGACCGGGTGTTTCACAGCAAGTTCGGTTATGGCGAGATCATGGGGATTGAGGGCGACAAGCTGAGCATCGAGTTTGACCATGCCGGATCGAAGATGATCGTGGCGCGCTGGGTGGTGCCGGCGCATCAGGTCGATGACGTGCCATTTTAGGGCGGAACCTGTCAAGCAGAGCGGAATTTGAGAAATTCCGGCACGAAATTCGACTGCGAATTTCGATCTGGCGGCGGCGTCAGGGTTTTTTCTTCAACCGCTCCAAAGCATAAACCACCAAACCTGCCAGCAAACCCCAGAACGCCGCGCCAATCCCAAACCCGGCAACCCCCGAGGCGGTGACAGCAAGTGTCAGTGTCGCGGCAAAGCGGGTGGCGGGCGGCGTGAACGCCCCGGTCAGCGCTCCCATCAGCGGCCCAAGCAGCGCGAGTGCGACCAAAGCTGTCATCAACGCGGGTGGCAGGGCCGCCAGAATCGGCAGGATCACCGGGCCGAGCAAGCCCAGCATGACCCAGAATCCAGCATAGACGAGGCCGACCTTCCAGCGCTGGTTGCGGTCGGGGTGGGTGTCGTCGCCCAGACAAATCGCCGCTGTGATCGCGGCCATGCTGACGCTATGCGCGCCAAACAGGCCAGCCAAGGCGGAAATCCCGCCGGTGGTGATCAGGGCGGGGCCGACGGGCGGCTCATATCCGGCGGCGCGCAGGGTGGCGAAACCGGGCAGGTTTTGCGAGGCCATCGTCACCAGATACAGCGGCAGGCCGAGGCCGAGCAGCACGTCGAGACGGAAGGCGGGCGGGATGAAGGTCAGGGTTGGCAGCGGTAGGGAAAGCTGCGGCAGGTGTGCTGCTTTGGTCGCGAAGGCGAGGATTAGCCCGGTGGCGAGCGCTGCCAGCACGGCAAGCGCGGGGTTTTTCAGCCGCACCAGCAGAAACACCGCCATCATTGGGAACGCCAAAGTGGGCAGGCTTTGCGCGGCAAGGCTGCCCTTCAGACAGAACGGCAACAACACGCCTGCGAGCATTCCGGCGGCGACTCCGTCCGGGATCAGGGCCACGAGGCGGCCCAAGGGGCGCAAGGCTCCGGTCAGGGCGATCAGCACGCCTGCAAGCACGAACGCGCCCACGGCCTCGGCCATGCTGATGCCGCTGGTGGCTGCGATCAGTGCGGCGCCGGGGGTGGACCACGCCAGCACCACGGGGATGCGGTGTGCATAGCTGAGATAGGCCGAGCCTGCCGCCTTGGCGATGCAGATCGCGAACACCCAGCTGGCGGTTTGCGCGGGGCTGGCCCCGAGGGCTGCGGCGGCGGAAAGCACGAGGGCGATGGTAGAGCCGTAGCCGACCAAGGCCGCCACAAGCGCCGCTGAAAGCATGGAAATCCGCATGAACCCGCCTGTTATACCCCCACGGGAGTATCGTGGCGCGGCTTCGCGGATGCAAGGGGATGAGGTGGCAGGAACGCAGCACCGCTGGGGCGGAGGACAGAGTGCCGCCAAAGCGTGCGGGCCAGGGTTGAGGTTGGCCGCTCGAACTTATGATGCGCTGCCCGGGAGGAGGGGGGCCGCATCACCGTCATCTTCGGCCCGGGAGTGGGTAGGCCGGGCAACTAAAGCGGCAGCGACCCTAGGGAGGAGGTAAGGGTCGCTGCCTGATCACACCGGCCCGGGAGGAGGTGGGCCGCGCGAATTGAGGTGCGACGATCTGAGGGAGGAGAACAGATTGCCCGTGTCCGAGAGCCTGAGGCTCGTCGAAGCCAAATAGGGCGGCGGTGATCCAGGGAGGAGGTTGGATCACCGCCTGATCGCTCGGCCCGGGAGGAGGTCTGGACCTGTCCCGGTTTCGTTCCGGTCTTTTGAGAGCAATACTCGCCATCAAGGAGACCGGATATGGCAGCGATACACAGCGACGAGTTCAAGCGGGATGCGGTTCGCATCGCGCAGAC
>NZ_JAFCTX010000047.1:0-28077 GCF_049896245.1 Cypionkella sp. TWP1-2-1b2
GTTATGGCGCGCGACTTCGAGCGGCAGGTGGCGGAGTTGCAGATCAGGGCGGCGATCCTGAACCGATTTACGGCACTTGGAACGCCGCAAACTCAACGTGTGGGATGACTCTGTCCAGCAGAAGGAAAAACTCGACCTCAGGCTGATTTGTGCAACAGAGCCGGTATTGTCGGAAACTTTTGTGCAGCTCGCGAGTTGTGTAAGTCGAGCGGCTTCTTCGCTCGACTTCGACCAACAAAGGAGTGCAACAATGAGACTTACTGCAATGAGACTTAGTGCATTTGGCTTGGCAACTTCAGCAGCAATGCTGCTGACTTCCGTACAAGCATTTGCCGCGACGATCGTCTTTGATGACTTCAACGATAACCAGCTTACGGTGGATCAACCCTATCCTGGTTCTACCAATTCAAACTCGATTGCGTTCGGGGCTGGCACCCGGACTTTGACTGCTGAAAATACGACGAATGGCGGCAATCCCACTGCCGGCACGACTCTGGAAGCAGTCGGAGGATCACTGTCCTTTTCCAATAATGATAAGGCTACGGGCAGTGGTACAGTAACCTATACCAATGTGGGAGACATCTCGAGCGGAGCGAACCCGTTCTTCTTCTTCGACGTAGGTGTTTTCGATAATGTCGCCAATTTCTTGGCGACCGCCGTGGACACGTTTGGGAATGTCAGCATGTACGAAGAGGTGCTGTCAGCTGGCTTCGACCCGACTTTGTTCTTTTCACAGTTCGACGGCATGGCGGATTTCAACAATCTTTCAACTCTATCCTTCATGATCGACACTACCAATGTTCCGCGCTTTGGCCCGGTCCCAAGGGTGGACGGCTCTCTGAATTCTATCAGCATCAGCGCTGTGCCACTGCCAGCGGGTGGGCTTTTGCTGCTTGCGGGCCTCGGTGGTTTAGCAGCGTTGCGTCGTAGAGCGCGCGTCTGACCAAGTCGACGGAGTTACGTCGATTTGTGACATCAATGAAAGTGGGCGCCGTTTGGCGCCCACTTTTCATTTCATTTTTCTCGTTCGGCAGCACTCACCGTTCGTGCCCGCTGCATTTTATGCAGGTTATTGCATTGCAGCTTTGACCAACTTCATTCCCGTTTGCGATTGTTGATCTGCCACGCAAGCCGTAAACTTGGCGATTTCAAGGTCACTCAGCTCACTTCCATACCATTGGGCCGGGGCCGGCTCAAAGCCATGGATCTCAGCAAGCGCGGCGATATAGTCGGCGTCAGCCAAGGGCAACTGCGATCCTATGCTATAATCGCGCATTTCACCGGCGAGCGATAGCAGCAAAGTCTCGCCCAAACAACCCCAGCAGAGGTTGCCCGGCAAGGTCTGGAATGGCCCTAAGTCGATGTCGAAAGGCGGCTTGATCAGACCTCCATCAAACACCAGCACCTCGCCGAAACTGTTTGTGGCCTGCGCCACATTGCGCGGCCGTGCGACATCGCAAACCAGAGTGCCAGGTTTCAGCCTATCAGGATTGATAAGTGCCACATCAGAACTGGTCGCGATAAGCACAATGTCGGCGTCTTCCAAGGCATCGTCGAGCGGGACGTTCCAGTTTAACGGGCACTTTTCACCGTACCCGCGCCATACCATGCGAACGCGCTCGGCTAAACCTTTGCAACTGGCGTCGTGGGCATTACGCGGCCGAATTGCTGTAGAAACACCCATACGCAGTGCACCCGGAGGAATTATCACATCCCCCCGGCCGGACGTCAGCATTTCGCAAATCTCGTCAGCCACCCGCGAAAGCAGGCGGGGTGAAAACGGATTGGCAGCATTGCCCACCAGCGTTAGCCGTCCGGCCCGGCGCGCCAGCATTAAAGACGCCAAGCGGCCGATCGCGCCCGAGGCGCCGACCACGACAACATGCGCATCGCGAATATTGATGCCGCTTTTACGCGCCATCGATTCGATCCCTTTTACCGCCGAAACGGTGGTCAGCGTGTTGCCGCTGGTAATTGGCACGCCACGGTCGGTCACCATTTCGCCGCCACGGGTGACGATCGAGGTGAAAGCGCCAAGGCCAACGCGGCTTGCGCCGTCGCCGCCTGCCATGTCGACGGCCTCGCGGATCATTTGCGCCGCGACTTTCCGACCACCGCCCCGCATATCTGTGGGCAGCATGGGCACCGACATGATCCAACCCTCGGCGGTCGCGCCGGTATTCGATCTGACCACAGGAACGCGCCGCGCAAATCCCGGACCGAACTGCTTGACCCACTCGGACCAGTTCGCAAGTTCAGCATCGCTGAACTGACGGAACGACGGATCGGAACGGAAGATGTCCTCTTCCTCGGTATAATGGATCAGAAAGGCGAAATGACCCGGCACCGCCGGTGCGCTTTGTGCCGCGACGGCCTGTGAGGGCTGCTGTGGAGGCGCATTTCCTCGTGCAGCAAGTGGTTTTGCCACAAGATGTTTGACCAAGCGGTAATAATCATTCGATACGAGCACTTCGCAGAGATCCTGCAATGCCGCGACGGCGCAATCAATCTCCGCACGACCGACGATCAGCGGCGGCTGCAGCCGGATCACATGGGTGTCATTGAACAACGGCGCCGTGAGGACTTGGTGTTTGTTAAGCAGATACGAACTGATCAGAGGCGTTACACCGCCGTTGATGCTGGCGAAAGCCATAAGCGCGGAATCCGGCCGGTTATCATATCTCTGAAATTCAAGGCCGAGCATGTAGCCCCGACCACGGACCTCACGAATGACCGACGGATAGGCGGCTTGAAGCGCTTCAAGCCGTGCGCGCAAGTAGGTGCCGGTCTTGGCAACACGGTGGATCAGCGCTTGGTCGTCATGGAGCAGCAGATCAAGCGTCGCTAGCGCGGCTCTGCAGGACAGCCCATTGCCGGCAAAGGTCGAACTGTGCAGGCGTCCGAAGCGGTCGTCCCATGCCGACGGCCGCACCACGCAGGCGCCAATCGGCATCATGCCGCCGCCAAGGGCCTTAGATAGCAGCAACATATCCGGAACCTCATTGCCATCTGAACAGGCGAATAACGCACCTGTTCGTCCGAGCCCCGTTTGGATTTCATCCAGAATCGACAGAACGTCGTATTCGCGGCAAAGCGCGATTACGCCATCTATGTAGCCTTCAGGGGGGCAAACAACGCCGCCCTCGCCTTGAATAGGCTCGACAATAAATGCAGCAATTTTCCCGTTTCCGGCAACAAACGCGGCGCGCAGTGCCTCAAGGTCGCCATAAGGTATGGACCGAAAGCCTTCAACCGGCGCACCGAACCCATCTTGATAAATGGCCTTGCCTGTGGCAGAGAGCGCGCCGAGCGTCTTGCCGTGAAAACCGTTGACAGTGGACAGGATTTCGCTTCGACCGGTGCGCATACGTGCAAGTTTGATCGCAGCTTCGACAGTTTCGGCACCGCTGTTGGTGAACGTCGTGATCAACAGATCACCCGGAGTGATCTCGGCAAGCCGCGCGGCCAAGCGCTCGGCGTCGGGCGAGCGCAGAGGCTGGAGCATCACGGGGACGTCGTTGCGCTGCGCCACATTGAGAGCCTCCCAAATCTCTGGCGGGTTGTGGCCGAACGGAAGCGCGCCGTATTGGGATAGGAAGTCGAGGTATTCCCGGCCATCCGCATCCCAAAGAGAAAATCCCGAACCGCGAGTCATCTCGACATCAAGCGCAAACATCTCCAGCAGTTCTCTGCGTGCCGGATTAAGTGAATAGATCGAATTGGTCATATGTTACCGGTCCTCTGGTCCAGGCCCCGCCAATACCGGCCGTGCCTTCAGGTGCTGTTCAGAAACAGGATCACGTTATTTTTACAGTGAGGTCTGGGTATTTTGGGAACCACCCGACATCTGGTACGTTTTAAAGAAATTTCATCGACTCTCTCTGGAAGAAACTTCCATCCAAGGCAACCAGCGAGACACCACTGATGTTTTTCCCGGCAAGTTCCTGCCCGTAGGACGAAGAAAACAGAAAAATGTGGCAAGAATGCGCTCACGACGCAATCGACGCGACACTATAAGCACAGGTATTGCCGCTCGTGTTGTAGCGATAATATATCTCGCTGACTTCGAAGCCCAGACAATCCATGGCGATGCTGTCCCACGTCGCATCTCGGCATTTCGGCGGTAACCTACGGTAAATGTACGCATTTGCCCTCCAAGCCATCGATAGCCAATCTACCAATGGAACGGCCCACCCCCTCCCCAGCGTCAAGTAGTGAAATTGCCCCGAGCATCCGGAGCCTTAAAGCTTCCATTCGATACGGTCGCAGCTTGCGCGGTCCTGGTGGTTTTGTTTATTCATGTCTGTGGGTACTTGCAGACGTGGCACCCGACTGCGGCCACAACACTGCCGTTTTTCCCGCTTAAGCTGGGAGCACGAAGGGAGATCAGCATGCGCCATTTTGGATCAACGACATTGATAGGCTCCAGTGGTGCGAGCAAGACCCACATTTCCGTCGTTATCCCCCACTTGAATCAGCCTGAAATGCTGGGCCGCTGCCTGGCCTCTTTGGCTCACGGGCAGCACCAAGCAGATGAGATCATCGTGGTGGATAACGGATCAGCCACACTGCCCATAGCAATCTGCACCGCCTATCCTGGCGTGCAGTTATTGCAAGAACTGACCCCCGGGCCTGGCCCCGCGCGCAACAAAGGTGTTATTGCCTCGAGCGGGGACATCCTCGCCTTCATCGACGCGGATTGCATCGCCGCACCGGATTGGCTGGCTGCGGCCAAAACCGCCATGTCAGACCCTGCCACCACGATCCTTGGAGGCGACGTGCGCATCGCCTATGCCGATCCTGATCATCTCACCATGTTGGAGGCCTATGAAAGCATCTATGCCTACCGCATGGACCGCTACATCGCCCGTGAAGGCTTTACCGGCACCGGCAATCTGGTGGTGCGCCGCACGGTGTTAACAGACGTTGGTGCTTTCGCCGGCATCGACGTTGCCGAAGATCGTGATTGGGGTCGCCGTGCGACGTCCAAGGGATACCGCATCCGCTATGTGGCAGGAATGAAGGTCTATCACCCGGCAAGAACCAGTTTCAGCGATCTGTTCCGCAAATGGGATCGGCAGACCGCGCATGACTATGCCGAGGCGCGAAAATCTCTGCCGGGGCAATTGAAGTGGGTGGCCAAGACACTGGTCATGGGGGCCTCACCCCTTACGGACATTCCGCGCATTCTGCTGTCAGATCGTATCATAGGGCCACGCGACAGAGTTCTGGCCTTCCTGTCCCTGCTGCGCATCCGCTGCTATCGCGCAGGGATCATGGCATGGATTCTTGTCGGTAAGGACCCCGAGAAGATGTCCGGAAAATGGAACCGCCCTCCCGCGCAGTGACGCCATCACCGCAGGCTGATCATCAGCTTTTTCAATGCATCCTCATAGGCGGCCAACTTGGCGGTTCCGCGCTGCAACGCCATGGTCGCCTCTGTCGCCAGTGTGGAACGGTCATCAAATGCCTTAGTGACCTTGCTCAGGATAGCCGCGGCGGTCTCTGCGGTGCAATCAACTGTACGATCATAGCCGATAGAGCCGAAAAGTCCCACGAATTTGCGCGAATACGCCATGGGAACAACTGGCACCCCGGTGGAAAAGGCGGCAACACAGGCATGCATCCGCGCACCCAAAAAGAAGTCCATACTTGCGATGTAGCTTTTCGCCTCAGACGGAGTTTTAAAGGACGGTGCAAGAACAGTGCCAGGAAATTCTGCCGCCAGCATCATACTGGCGCGCATGTCGTCTTCGCCAACCATTGCCCCGGTTGCCACAATCACATGCGGCACAAGATGCACCTCACAGCCACGACCTTGAAAAAACCGGATAATATCACGGACCAAGACCGGGTAGTCTGATTTCAATGCAAATTCGTTATGCCCGGTGTAGCCGCCTCCCATCAAAAGCCCAGACACGTTCAGCCCCACGCGAACAGGCCCGCCTGCGCGTGGTGATGGCTGATCGAATTGCAGGCGCAGCGCCACGTCCGAAGCCTCGATGATGGGCCGCGTCACACCCATCTCGCGTGCAGCCGCCGTAGACAGGGTGTCGCGGGTTGCCACTACCGCACAGAGCCGCATTGAGAGCCGGGCCAGAAAACGCGACACAGGCTTGGTGAAAGGACCAATGGTTTGGGGCGCCATCACCAACGGCGTGCCCGCCAGATGGGTCAGGTATTTCAGGATGAACATGCGCCGCAGCCGACGCCCCCCATAGATATCGGCAAAGCTGTCGCCACCGCCGATGTCAATTACCATATCAGACCGAAGCGCCTGCGCAAAATAGCCGAAGGGGTTCAGCATGGTTTTGCCGTCCAGATCGACGATGCGAATGTCTGACCCTCTTACATAGGGTGGACGAGGATCTTTCCAATCCATCACAGTGATCTTGATGGCACGGTTAATGGTGCGGGCTATATCACGCAGGATAGCCACGTCGGACACAGTCAACGCGCCCACCCCAAGGTTATCGGAACGAGTCGAGTGCATGATGAGGCAGATACGAAGGGGACGCTTAGATGTCATCTGGACGGCCTCAAGATGCGGCGCAGCATGCCAAGAAAATTCTTCAAGTTCTGCGATAGAGAGTTCTGCCGGGCCGCAGCCCATAGATGCAGTCCATCATAACGTGGGACAGGGCGCCGCAACAGCCGTAACGCCGCGAGTCGAGACAGAACAACACCACGACGCCATCGCTGTCCAGGCTGCATGGCGGCAAGCTGGGACACATCGAAAGCAGCTGTTTCTATATGACCATGGGCCTCAGTCGCTGCGATTAGTGCGGCTCCAAGGACTGTACGGGCAACGATCAAACTGCTTCCGGGAGCCTCTTCAAAAAGCGGATAGCCAGCATCATCGCTTTCCCAAGCGTCTGCGCAGACGATATCTGCGGCCATTCCACTGCCATCAGCACAAATCTTGCAGCGATGCTGGATATAATTTGTCAGTATCTTGCCCCAACTGTCATGGTAACTCATCGACCGCTCGGTTCCATCCTTGAGCAAGGCCACTGCCCTGCCTGGCCAACCATTGCCGCGAAAGCGGAACCGTTCCGTCTGATCCAGATCGGTGCCAAGTGCTGCCAAGACCGCCTTTCCCCCGGCATGCGATGGAACGCCTGCACAGAAAAAGGACAGGATCACCGGAAAGGCTGCGGCAACTTTTCGGTCACGCCCGCATAGGGCACGCAGGGCCGCCGCATCGCAAGGTTTTCCCACGAAGGCAAACCGCTTCCCCTCTGCAACCATCGCGGTCAGGTGCGCGAGGGGGGCAGAGGGTGCATAGCGTGACCCGGCTGCAAACAAGACGGCAGCCGGGTCGGCACTTACCACCGTGGCATTGCCAATCGCCAGATCTGGTGATGCCGTAGTCTGAATCACCGCATCGACATGATCTGCCGCAAGTAAATATTGTAGAATGGCCGACAGCACGCCACCCGAAGACCCCGCAAATCGCACTTCTGGGTCAGTGGCCCAACCTGTCTGCATCTCGACATAGGGGCCCCACAAGACAGAATCCGTCCGCCCTTCAGCGGTTACCCGCTCGCCCAATCCCGGGCAGATAGCCGCGATGGTCGCATCATCGTCGGGCGTCAGTGGTGCCACCTGCTGTGGGCGCAAGAAACCCGGCGCGGCGACAACCATCTTGATCTTAGCAGGAAATAACCCTGCACAAGCCCCGCATCCGGCACACAGATTGCCACGGGCAACGCGGTTAAGCGGTGGTTGGGCGCGCAAAACTTGTGACAAAAAACCTCTCCTAGTGGTGAGGCTGTATGTCGCCGCCGCCCTCATTTGTCAAATAATCCAAATGCGTATTTCGTCTTGACCCGTCAATCATAACCCTGAACAAGCACACATTAGGTGTTAGCCAGGAAATCAATCTTGATCCGTACCGCATTTCTGATCTTCTCTGGTAACGCCTTTGCATCGCTTTTGCTACTCGTACGCAATCTGATCATCGCCCGGCTAATCCCGGTTGCGGATTTCGGGGTGGCCGCCACCTTCGCAATCGCCATGTCCATCGTCGAGATGATGTCTACCTTTGGACTGCAACAGCAGATTGTGCAGGCAAAAGAGGGGGACGACCCTAAATTTCAGGCAGCGCTGCAGGGGTTTCAGGTGTTGCGCGGGTCAATCTCAAGCCTTGTAATGTTCGCAATTTCAATCCCGCTGGCCCAGTTTTTTGAAATTCCTGAAGCTACTTGGGCCTATCAAATAATGGCGGTGGTGCCCCTGCTGAATGCGTTGGGGCATTTCGATATCCATCGGCTGAACCGAACGATGGTCTTTGGCCCGATGATTGTGACCGGCATCTTACCAGCCCTTGTTTCGGTTCTGGCGGTTTGGCCATTAAGTCATTGGTTTGGCGACTGGCGAGTGATGCTTTATGCTGTTCTCATTCAAGCGCTGGTGACAACAATTACTTCCCATATCGTAGCGCAGCGTCCCTACCGGTTAGAAATGGATCGCAGACTGATGAGACAGTCTATTCGGTTTGGCTGGCCGCTTTTAGTCAATGGCATCCTGATGTTCATGGTCTTCAACGGTGACAGGTTGATCGTCGGGCGAACACTGGGGATGGAAACACTGGCCATCTTCGCCATGGGCGTCACCCTGACACTAACACCGACGCTGGTTTTGACAAAATCAGTGCAGAATTTCTTCCTGCCACTCCTGTCAAGGCTGGACTATGACGGGACACCCGACGCGGTCCAACGCTTTAATTTGTTGGCCATTGGGGCGATTGAGGCCAATCTGCTGAATGGAGTACTGCTGGTTTTTGTAACAGTCTTGGTGGGAGAGCCGTTTGTACACCTGTTACTGGGGGCCAAATACGGGGCCCTAGTGCCAATTCTCACACTGATGGCAGTGATGCAGGCATTGCGGGTTTTCAAAGGAGGAGGGTCGGTTGTAGCGCTGGCGCGACGTCAAACCAGCAATGCTATGGTAGCCAATTTGTTCCGCGTGGCCAGCCTGCCTGTAGCATGGTGGATGGTGTCTACCGGAGGTACTCTTGTGGGGCTCATCTGGGTGGGAATTGTAGGTGAGTTGTGCGGGTTCGTCATGTCACTTTTGATGCTGGGTGGTCGCGCAGAAGTAAAACTGATGCCATTGCGGGGCCAGTTGTCGTTGACAGCACTATTTTTGACTGTCGCAGCCGCTAACGGTGTTCTGCCATGGGGTGGTCTTTCTCAATTGAACATGTTGCTTCTGTTGGCGGCGATCTTGGCAGCACTTGTTGTCAGCATGAAGACTTTGCGTAAATCTTTCTTCGGCCGCGCCAAAATATAACAGTGTCGAACAGTCCTGCCACCGTGCCAAAAGCACGGCGTTTGGTATTAGGGTGACTGGCCTGATCGTATGGCATCGCGACCCATCGGCTGGACTCCCAATATGCATCCAGCTTCTACAACGTTGGCCTCGAAGTAGTTCGCCGTGAACAACACCCATCTCATTGATTTTACGCTGAAACGCTGCTGTTTTTCCCGCCATCGCCTGCAGGGTTTTGTATGATTTCATTCAGAACCCTGCAATTTTGGTTTTGCCCATGAAACATCGCCCGCGCCCTCCGGAACAGAATGACCTGCTGCGTCCTCGGCTGATCGACATGATCGACCCGCGGCATGAACTGGTGAAATTGGCGGAGCTGATCGACTGGGAGGTGTTTGAGCGCGAATGGGGCGGCTTCTTTCCGTCCGGAAAGGGGCGGCCAGCGACAGAGCCGCGCTTGGTGGCGGGGCTGCTTTATCTCCAGCACGCTTACTGGCTGTCGGATGAGGCGGTGGTCGCGCGTTGGGTCGAGAACCCGTATTATCAGCACCTCACCGGCGAAACCTTTTTCCAGCACCGTCTGCCGATTGACCCATCCCCGCTGACCCGTTGGCGTGGTCGCATTGGTGAGGAAGGCGTCGAATGGCTTCTGAGCCAGACCATTCGGGTCGGGCGGAAGTCCGGTGCCATCGACGAGGACAGCGTCAAGCGCGTGGCGGTGGACACGACCGTGATGGAGAAGAATATCGCGTATCCCACGGACGCCCGGATCTATGAGCTGGCGCGGGATCAACTGGTCGACCTGGCGCAGGAGGCCGGGGTGGAGTTGCTACAATCCTACGCGCGCCTTGCTCCCAGGGTCGCGCTGCAGGTTGGCCGCTACGCCCATGCCAAGCAGTTCAAGCGCATGCGCAAGGCATTGAAAAAGATTAAAGGCTACACCAACAGCCCAAGGGGGCGGACAAGATCTATGCCCTGCACGAGTCCGGGGTTGGATTGCATCTCCAAGGGCAAGGCGCGCGTCCGCTATGAATTCGGCTGCAAGGTCAGTGTCGCCACCACGCTGGACGAGGGCTTCGTGGTCGGCATGCGCAGCTTTCCGGGTAACCCCTACGACGGCCACACCCTGAAGGAGGCGCTGGAACAGGTGGCGATCCTGACCGACCAGCGTCCCGATCTGGCCGTCGTCGACCGCGGGTATCGCGGTCACGGCGAAGCAAAGACCCGCGTGCTGATCAGCGGCACAAGACGCGGTTTGACGCCAAAGTTGATCGCGGATCTCCGTCGCCGAAGTGCCATCGAAGCGGCAATCGGCCACATGAAAACCGACGGCCGCTTGTCGAGATGCCCGTTGAAAGGCACCGTCGGCGACGCTCTCTTTGCCGCACTCTGCGCCTGCGGCCACAACATCCGCAAGATCCTGGCCCACCTCAGGGCTTGGTTTGCCTGGATTGTCGCCGCCATTCTGAATGCAGACGACCACCCAGGACGCCAGGATCAGCATGTCACATCGGCCTGAATGAATTGTTCAAGGCCAACTACGTATGCGCTTTGCCGCAGACCGCATCGCCCATATCGAGGCAAGCCGCTGGTGGGAAAAGGATATTGTCGCGCTAATCGAAAACCCGCCATTTGACGATCTTTTCGCCTGACCCTAGGGCTCTGGGAAATCAGGCCTGATCAGGTAAGCCCAGCCATTGCCAAAGCGGCCTCGGTGGCATCAGCATCGCGGAAGCGTCCAAAATCGCCAACCTTGATGCCTTCACGTAGGATTCGAGCGGGATTGCCCGCCACAAGCGATTGGGGTGGCACTGATTTTGTGACGACCGATCCTGCCCCAACCACACAGTTGTCACCAATCTCCACCCCTGGAAGGATCAGGCTGCGTCCGCCGATAAAGCAGTTGGCGCCGACACGCGTGTGCAAATAAAGGCCGCGCGTCATGTCGTGGGTCAGAATTCGTGCTTCGAACGCCACATAGGTTTTTGGGCCAACATGTACGCCGATCGGGAAGGTATGATCAAATTTTGCCGACAAGGAAAATTGTGCGGTAGGATCTATGTCCATGCCCCAGACCCGGGTCAGCCAGAACCTGCGCGCAGTTACCAATAGTTTGCGCACCCCCTTAAGGCGATTGAGCCCGCGTCGTTTCGCCTTTGTGGGAGCAACTGGATGGTCAGGCACGATGGCTCCCTGAGATAGCGACATACACGAGGTGACTGTAGCTTGAGCCTTCTGCACCGGCAAGGCTAGCGGCGTTGTGGATGTATATGACAGGACGGGATTCTTTTGGACTACATCGGCATGCCCGCAGGCTATGCCGTATCGCTACCGCTGGGTCAGCATAGCCCTGCCGAGATATTCCGCATCACAATCGGCTTGCAACATTCAGCAATAGATAGACGATCATTTGCGGAGAAGGTTGGCTTTCTTCCGCAAAATGGGCTAATGCTAGGCCATTGTAGCGATGGAAAATGGACCTAAGACGACATTGGTAGTGACAGAACCCCGTGATCTGCGGCCAGCGCCTGGCTTTTCTGCGGATACTCACAAGATGACAGGAGTATTTCCCGCTCTGCAGCACACGCGCCTGCCGGTACCGGTGGTCATCTACCTGCTTTGTGTTGTGGTTCCAATTGGTTTCAATGTCGGTCCTCTTGCCATGACGACGCTACGGCTTTTCTTGTTGCTGATGGTGATCCCCTTGGCAATGCGTTTGGTTTCCGGCGGCCTCGGGCGTGTATTTGCCACGGACATTCTGTTTTTCTTGCATATACTCTGGGCAACCGTCGCCCTTGCCGTGAACAATCCTTCGCAGGTCGTGCAGCAAATGGGTTCGGTCGGTGTCGAATTCATAGGCGGCTATCTTCTGGCCCGCGCCTATATTCGAACGCCAGAATCTTTCATTTCCCTCGCCAAATGGCTGGTCATCATCGTTTGCATCACCACCCCCCTCGCAATCTACGAGGCGAAAACTGGAAGCCCGATCCTGATCGAACTTCTGAGGAAATTGCCCGGCCTGACCTCTGTTGGGATAGTGAGCATCGAAGGCCGCATGGGCCTGGAGAGGGTGCAAGCTGTCTTTGCCCATCCCATCCATTACGGGCTTTTTTGTTCGGTGGCCTTCTCGCTGGCCTTTGTAGCTATGAAGGATGTCACTAACACGGCTTGGCGATACATCAGCAGTACCATCATCGCTTTCAGCGGTCTGCTAGCGCTTTCAAGCGGTGCATTGCTGGCAATTATCCTGCAGGCATTTCTGATCTTATGGGCTGCAATATTCGCCAAATTTGATGGCCGATGGTGGCTACTGATCGGGCTTTTTGCCGTCGCGTATGTACTTGTCGACCTAGTTTCCAATCGAACGCCGATGAAGGTGTTCATGACTTACGCCACATTTTCGGCCCACAACGCCTATTGGCGTGCGATCATCTTCGACTGGGGGATGAAAAATGTTTGGGGCAGTCCATTTGTCGGAATTGGCATGAACGATTGGGTACGGCCCTCTTACATGACATCGGGCAGCATGGATAATTTCTGGCTTGTAATGGCAGTGCGCTACGGCATCCCAGGTTTTCTACTGCTTGCTACTGGCTACGCATTGGCCGTCTTTCGCATCCTGCGCCGCGATTTTAGCACCGATATCGTACTAGCTCAGATTCGGCGGGCGTGGATCTTCACCTTCCTCGGCCTGTCTTTCACGCTGAGCACTGTTCATATCTGGACGAACATCTATTCTTTCGTATTTTTTATGTTTGGTGCAGGCATGTGGCTTATAGCGGTTGAGCCGAACGACTCTTCCGCTTCCGCGAATCAGGCCGGAGTGGAATCCACTCAGGGCCGTCGGCGATCTCCCTACACCCGCTTTTCAAATGTTCGGCAAAGCCCGACCACCTCTACGAGAGATGCGGCATGACCCTCTCCTGTCTTGGTGTGGTTATAGTTACCTTCAACTCCGCCGATGTCATCCTCGACTGCATCGAAAGCCTGTTGGCGGCGCAAGATGTGGAGCTGACTATTGTCATCGTCGACAACGGCTCGACCGATGACACCGTGCCGTTATTGCGCAAGTGGGCGGCCGGTCTTGTCTTGGATCCTCTGTCGGCAGACATTCCCTTTGACCTGACCCCGACTCCAAAACCGATCCCTCTGTGGAACCCCGATCTCCCGCTGCCAATCGGCGTGGCAGATCATCACATCATTCTGATCGAAGCAGAGGTAAATGCTGGCTTTGCTGCGGGCGTGAACCGTGGTCTCGCCTATTTGGCAAAACAGGGCCAGCTTGATCGTTTCTGGATACTCAATCCGGATAGCGTCGTGCCACCACAAACCCCGGCGGCGTTTGCAACCGCTGCGACACCTGCATCCGGGTTTTCGCTGATGGGAAGCCGGGTGATCTATCTTACCACACCTGATATCATCCAGATCGATGGCGGGACTATCAATTTCTACACCGGCGTCACAAGCAACGTAAATCTTGGAGCGTCGCACCAGTCGACTCCTGCGGCCAATCCAGACAAATTTGATTTCATCACCGGTGCCAGCCTTGTTGCATCCCGTACCTTTTACGAAAAGGCCGGACCACTCTGTGAGGACTACTTTCTTTATTATGAGGAAGTCGACTGGGCGATGCGGCGCGGGAACCTGCCGTTAGCCTATTGCGCCGCGGCCATTGTCTACCACCGGGCAGGAACCGCGATTGGCTCGGCGACACTAAAACGCCCGGCGTCACCATTCTCGACCTATTTTAAGCACAGAAGCCGGATCATGTTCATTCGGAAGTTCAGCGCCCGCAGCCTTCCCATTGCACTCCTGTGGTCACTACTAAAATCATCCCAGCTTTTCCTGAAGGGCTACAGAGAAGAGGCCAAAGCCATGCTGACTGCCTCAATGAACTTGCCACCACCCCCTTCCGTGCAGTCAGATATCCTCGAGAACAAGGCTGCCATCTTCAAAGCGCAGCTACAAAACCACCAGCAGGGCTAGGAACACTTCGGCAGCGACTCCAGAGGGTTGTCGGCCGCCGCCCCGACCAAACTTTAAACCCGGCAGCCAATCGGGGCCATATCCCAGCCAACGGATTTTCCGTCGATATCAACGTTCCAATCCGTGAAGCTCGGGAAAAGGTGGGTCAGCTCTTGGTCAATCACTGGACGCATGTCGAGACCGTGATGCCCAGGCGACCCACCGATGTGCAGGGCCTGTTCGCCCGTGCCAAAGCGCCAGCCATAACGCGCACTCTGCCAAAAGCTGAGACCAGTATAGCGGTTGTGTGATCGCCGCTCATGGCTCGGGTCCGCACCCTCCCGGTAGGCAGCATCAAAGCCACCACCATGCAGGATGTTGTTATGGAAGGCGTGAACCTGCGATGTGCCCGCCGGCCCCAATGACAGTGAATTGGCCGCGTCTGCTGTGCGCGCATCGGCGAGCAGGCTGTTGTTCCAATAGTAGAAGGTACTGCCCGCCATCGGATCGCCACTCCCGTCGGCACCGCCCTGCCCGGCTCCGGGACTGCGGTTTTGCGACACCAATGCCCGGTTCTGCGAGCGCACCGAACAATCAAACTCGCAAAAGGCGAAATGGATGCGGCTGGCTTCCTGATAGGTCGCATAACCACCCACCCGCCGCGTTCGCACGCCATAGACCAGCACATTGTCGCTGCCCTCATAGAAGTTGAACTTGTTGGAATGGGCGTCGTAGGCACAGTCCTCGAATAACGAAAAGGCCAGCACGGCATTGCGCAGCGTATAAAAACGCGCGGGGGAATTGGAGACTTCGCTGATATGCAAAAACCGCAGATCGACCTGCCGACAATCCGACATGAACAATCCGAAACTGTTGTGTGCGGGGCCGATGCTGGTGTTGTGAATGGTCACGCCCCGCGCCCCGCGCAAGTAGAGTGCGGCATAGCCCCGCCCCCGCGCCGAGAAGTTCTCACCTACGCGGCAGTGCTGGATACTCAGGTCCTGATTGGTTCCATCGCTTTCGCTGGTGCGGCGGATGCAAATGCCGTCAAGACGTTCCTGGCCAGCGGCACGCAGCACTTCAAGGCCTACAAGCTCCACCCCGCGCGCGGAACCAAGATCGATGCAGGTGGGCCGCAGCGAGACCTCAATGCCATCGGTCAGATTTGCCGGATCGGTGGGCCGCAGATAGATGGCGACTTCGTCAGCCGTGGTTTCGCGCACGATCCAGTTTGCATCCCGTAGCGCGGTGCCGGTGTTCTGCAGCGAGTAGCGCATCACCCGCTTCTTGTCAGTTATCTGGACCCGCCTGCTTGCGTCAGACAGAGTGATTGTTCCTGTTGCAGGGTCGAAACCGGAAATACGGTCTCCGGTTACTAGATTCGGTTCGTGGTAGAACAGGACCTTGACCTGGCGCATCTGCGTCTCGGGCACGCCTACAAGGCGCGGATCGCGGATTGCGGTGATATGGTCTGCGCCATCCAGCACGAACTGCGCCGGGTGAAACGTGTGATAATCGCCGATGCGTGTCAGGTCAGAGATATCCGCCCGGTCGGTGGCGATACTGCGCCATTGGCCCGCTTCGTGCAGGTTTAGGGCAAAAATCGAACCGTGCTGGACGCGGCTACGTGCTATACGGGCCACAAAAACCCCCTCGGGCGGTATCCCCAAGCCCGCCGCCTCGGCGACCGGGCAGGGTTGCCAGCCGGTCAGCACCTCGGCTGCGGTGATCTGCACCCGTTCCTTGCCATAGCGGTGGATGCGGTAGTTCGCACCGGGTCGCCCCTGAAGCGCATCAAGCTTGACCATCTCTCGGTAGATGCCTTGCCGGATCGCAAGACTGCCACCCGGCAGCGCCGCCAGAAGATCCACCCCGCGCTGGATCGTGCGCAACGGTTGTTCCAAACTGCCTATCGTGGCATCATCGCCGTTCGGCGCCACATAGAGCGACGCTTCGGTCGGCGCTTGGATGTCGGGATCCCAGCCATAGCGGATCTCACCGTCCCCCGCTGCTTTGCCCGCCTCTGCCTTGCTTGTCTTCGGCCATAATGGCCAAATCCCAAGAGCAGCCAAGCCAACCAAGAGCCCACGACGTGAAAATCTAGACATCTCGGCCCCGCCCGAAGGCAAGGGGTGACAATACCCGTTTCACGACCGCACCTTTCGCAGTTTCTTCAGGACAATCCGTGGATCGGCAATCACACGCTGCATCTTGACCATCATATCTTTCCAGCGTCCCAGCGAGTTATAAGGATAGCGCTCCAACTCCGGCCATAGCTTCTCAATGATCGCGTGGCCAAGACGATCTGTCAGCTTCCAGCTGGGGGGCAATTGCATCATTAGCTCGACCACCCTAACCGTCAGAAGAGGGGCGATGCGCAACAGCGTCGGATCGCAACAAAATTGTGCCGCATACCAGGCGCCATCGCGATGTTCCAGATAGGCAAGATCCAACATCTCCCTCGTATCCATTGCGGGAAGCCCTTCCTGCCAGCGGCCAATTGCTTCAAGCAGTGGTGCAGTTACGGGCAGTCCGAAGCGGTGGGCCATAACTTGCGGTGAAACCGGTGAGTTCTCAGTATCGCCATTACGCCAGAAAAAAGCGCGGGCTACCTCGCCGCCCACCCCACCAATCAGGATATGACTTTGGCCAATCGGCCAAATACTGGGGTGATAGCGAGAATTGCTGTCGGCATTGCAGTGGCCGCCACGCCGGATGAACTCTTGCCGTTGCGCATCTGTGGCAACTGCCCGTGGCAGCCCTACGTGATTCAGCCCCATATCGCGTGCGATGCGGCGCGCCATCACCGTATCAATCTCGTGCCGGTCGCCGCCTGACACGGTGATAAAATCCACATCATTCAGATATGGACGGGCACAGGCCAGAAGCATCCTAGTCTCGCGCCCCGCTGTAAGGGCCAAAGCCAGCCGCTTTGGCCCTGCGATCACCGCCTCCAACTGTCTACGTATGATATCGATGATTTCGTCAACGGCCGCCGAGGGATCGAGCACGACCCGCAAACGACTCTCTGGCCAGAAGCGCCGCACCTGCCACGTATTCAGATCAAGGCAATGGCTTGGTAGCAGCCGATGGATACCGTGATGCGCCGTCAGACCCGCAGGGAACCAACCCTCGCCGTCGATGCCGAGCCGGTCGAACGATGCCCTATCAAAACGGTGGTCATATTCTCCTTCATCCAGTAGGGCATGAGCGGTCGAACCGGCCATGCCCGCCGCCGGATCGTAGACACAAGTCACCTGAGCGGAGCAATCCGGATAGATCCGATGTTCACCGCCAGCGGTCTGGATCCAGAGAAACCGCCCCCCTAGAGACCTAAGCATTCCTTGCGAAAAAGCATCAAGATCAGCTTCTGCTCGCACCGGCGCTTGCCAAGCGCCCCGGATCATACGTCGCCCGTTTAAATCAATCGGGAAGCCCAGCAGAATGCCCACCGACAACCCCGCACTGTCCGTCACCCTGATCACCGGCAACTCAGGGCCGACGCTTAACCACAATGGTCCCACTGCCAGACTGTCAGATGTTTCATCTTGGCATAGTCTGTATTGCCAAAAGTCAAGGGGGACGCTTACCATGGTTCAGCTTATCCCGAATAGAATTGTATCAGAAAAGAATATCATGCCAAGCGTGGCAGACAAGGCGCCAAGGCACCAAATTAGAGCGCCGCTAACCTCTCATGCACAACTTTGCGCCCTTCTAGCTCGAAATTGACACACTTTGGCCGCGCTGTTGGCGTGATCAGCGCTGAGTCTAGGACCTCGCACGCGGCAGGGAGCCGACGGGCTGTAGGCGAATGGAAGCTTCTCATGGCCGTTTATCTGGTGTCCAACACTGCCGAGCTGAACGCCGCCATTTCAAAGGCGACTGGCGGTGACAGGATTGAGTTGCAGTCCGGCAATTACGGAGATGTAAAGATCCAGCACAAAGACTTTTCAAGCGAGGTCGTCATCACCGCGCATGATCCTGACGCCCCCCCCAGCATCAACTCGATATCGCTCTGGGCCACAAGCAACATAACATTCGACAAGATCAGCCTGGATTTCACCCCCACGGCTGACACCCTCGAATGGTCCAGCGCGCTGCGGGCCGACGGGTCATCACATATAGCCATCCGGAACTCGACAATCACCGGCGGCGATGCCGTGGCGGGGGTCGATCCGGATTCGCCGGCTGGCGCACAAGGTTCTCAAGGCATCATGGGCTACCCCATTGGCTATGGGCTTTCCTTTTACAACAGCCGTGATATTTCTATTGTTGATAGTAAGATATCTGAATTTCGAAAAGGCGTGAACTTTGATGGCGTAGAAGGCATACAATTCAATAATAATGAGGTCTGTAACGTGCGTACCGTTCCAGTCGGAGGCAGCGATGTCCACAATGTGCACATGGAGGGTAATTACCTACATGATATCGTGCCTTGGAAATTTGGTGGCGCGGGCGATCATGGTGATTTCATTCACTTCTGGACCGAACCCAACCAAACCGTTCCCAGCGAAAATCTGGTTTTTCTGAACAACACGTTCTCCCAAGGCACTGGTGTGGCCGTCTTGGGTATATATCTGGACAACAATGATAACGTGGCTGGATTTCAGAATGTTACCATTGATGGCAACGTCATGTACAATGGTAACGCCCAAGGCCTGCGTCTGGAAGATGTGAACGGCATTGTCATCAGCCATAACAGCTTTCTGCAAGTAAGCGGGGACCAATTCGACGCTCCGAGCTTCTACCTTGCAGATGGCACGATAAATGCGTCCATCTACATGAACATTGTGTCCGGCATCTCCGGTCCAGCCTTCACCAATAGTATAACAAATAACATTTCAGAGCATGACAATATATTCGTTCAAAATTTTAACTCTACTGCTGCCGGTTACTACAGTAACACTTTCATTGCATCTTCGCTTCAGCTGGTAAACGGACAATATGGTTTCATCCTGCTTCCGGAAAGCGCTGCTGCTGTGCTGGGAGCCGGCGCTTCCAGCACAACGGCACCAGAGCCGGATGATGCGCTAGCAGCGCGCTTCCACATCACAACTCTAGCAGGCGACGGAGCAACACGCATTTTCGATGCGAGCTTCAGCGACCTTGGTGGTTTGCCCGCAGGCACCAAAGTTGCTTGGAGTTTTGGCGATGGTAGTACGGCTGAAGGCGTGAAGATCAGTCATACCTATGCCAATGGTGGCGATATGGGCGTAATTTTAACGATCAGGACGCCAGACGGCAAAACTTCGGTCGCAACCCTCGGTCTGGCAGTTGAAGGCCCTGATGTTGTCGCCCTTAATGCAAATGGCGGTTTCGAGATTTATGACGAAGGGCAGGCTATTTTGGTTGCCACGCCCGCTGCTGGATCGGCTGCGGGGCTGCAACTGGGGAGCACCGGAACTGTAGCCGTGGTATCACGCATCTATCTGCGTGAATTGCCGGCCACCGACGAAATTGACATTAACTTCTCGCTGAAGGCCGACGCTGTTGGAACCTCGGGCGAGGTATTCCGTGTGCATGGCAGTTTCGTGGTGACGGTCAATGCCGCAGGCGCTTTGGTGTTTAGCATCACCTCCAAGGCGGGTATCACCAAGTCCCTTGCCACAAATATTGGTGGGTTGGCCGATGGAAAGTCACACGACATAGGGATCCGTATCGCCGATGGTGCAGTCAACATCTCAGTTGATGGCACGTCTCGAGGAGTGGTGGCTTTCAGCGGCCCCATCGCTTGGACAGGCTTTCACGACCTGACTTTCGGCAATCCTTGGGGTTCGGCAAATTTCAATGGCGACCTCACAGCGTTCAAGATCAGCACAGATACAACGGACTATCCCGACACGCCAGAAACTGTGGTCCTGCAACCCTCTCCTCCGGGCGAGCCGATGGACCAAATCTTAACGGGCAGCATTGGTTCTGACACCTTGGTCGGATGGCTCGGCAATGACACTCTGTCTGGTGGCGATGCCAATGACGTCCTGAGGGGCGGGCTCGGCGCCGACAAGCTTTATGGCGGCGACGGCGATGACACGCTCAACGGCGGCACCGGCGGTGATCTGCTTTACGGTGGGCTCGGCGCAGACATGCTAACTGGCGGCAGCGAGGGCGGCGACACGCTCTACGGCGAGGGCGGCAACGATACGTTGATCGGCGGCCTAGGCAACGATCTGCTCGACGGCGGCAACGACGCAGACGTGCTTTATGGTGGCGATGCCAATGACGTCCTGAGGGGCGGGCTCGGTGCCGACAAGCTTTATGGCGGCGACGGCGATGACACGCTCGACGGNNNNAACGATCTGCTCGACGGCGGCAACGACGCAGACGTGCTTTATGGTGGCGATGCCAATGACGTCCTGAGGGGCGGGCTCGGTGCCGACAAGCTTTATGGCGGCGACGGCGATGACACGCTCGACGGCGGCACCGGCGGTGATCTGCTTTACGGTGGGCTCGGCGCAGACATGCTAACTGGCGGCAGCGAGGGCGGCGATACGCTCTATGGCGAGGTCGGCAACGATACGTTGATCGGCGGCCTAGGCAACGATCTGCTCGACGGCGGCAACGACGCAGACAAGCTTTACGGAGGGAATGGCACCGACTGGTTATCGGGCGGCGCAGGCAACGATGTCCTGAGCGGTGGACTCGGCGCGGACGTCTTCGTCTTTAACCCCGGCTTCGGAAATGAAACCATCACCGACTTCAGCACCAGCCAACACGACGTGCTGCGCTTTAATACTTTCACCGAGATTCACGATTTTGCGGGCTTCAAGGCTGCCGCAACTCAGGTTGGCAACAGTGTGGTGTATGATCTAGGCAATGATGGTGTAAACGTAATCACAATCGAGCATATCTTGTTGAAAAACCTGTCTGTGTCGGATTTTGAGTTTATCTGACCAACCGGCGTAAGGCGGCTAGGGCGATGCCCCACTGGGATCGTCTAAGGCAGCGGTGTGGTCGTGGTGCTTTGCTGCCGGTCGCACGCTGCTCGCTGGGCTGTCTCTCTACCCTCAGCCGTCCGTCTAAGGCTGCACAGACTGCGTAATCCGCGCGAGCAAATCCAGAGGGATGGTCGCTGCCAGAGATTGAACCGCACTGCCGGATGATGAGGCTACTATAACAGCGACAATCTGCCAATCGGTGCCGTCCCACGCCAGCACCGGCGCACCGGAATTTCCCGACATCACCGGACAAGACAACGCCAGAATGCCGGGGAGTGTGGTTATAAGCGTGCAGTCATCCCGGCGTTGCGACACGTCAGGTGCATCCCGGCGATAGGCGATCAGAGTGAAGCCATCCACCCTCGGCGCCGAGGCGAGATCAGCGACAGGCAAAGCTGCCACCACATCAATCGTTATAGGCATTTGCAGACGCAGCAGCGCCACATCATTTGCACGATCTTTCGACACCTTCGCGCTTGACAGGATCACCTCCGCTCCCTGCCGCACCGTCGGAGTGCGCCCGTCGGCAAAGCCCGTAGCAAAGCGAACACTTGCAGGCGCGGCTAGCAATCTCCGCAGACAATGTCCGGCTGTCAGAACCAGGTCAGGCATCACCAATGCGCCGGTGCAAATGGCCGCCCCCGGCACGAGCGTTTCGCCATAGCTGATCTGCCCGACAGCAAACGGCGCATCCTGTGCCCCACCCAGCCCCGCCAACATAGCCACAAGCAGTATCAGACCCCAAGCTTGATACCGCATGTCCTTCATGCCCCGCGTTTTTTCAGCCAGCCCAGAAACGCCGCATCCGGGCTGCGCAAAGACGGCCTGCCGCTGCGCATCCAGATATCGCGCCATTCCGCCTCCAGCGCATAGATGTCCCAGCCAGAGCCTACAAGACCGCGCGCCTTCTCCAAGGTAAGGCTGCGCAACACCGGACCCGCCGAAGGCAAGACCACCTGATCGCGGCGCGTCACACACAAGATATCATCCGGCTCTTCCGCCAGATGATATTCTGGCAGATGATCCGCCACGATCATATCCCGGATCATCTTGCGAAACACCCTGCGCGGACTGGCAGAGCCTGACTTTTTCAACAGAGTTTCAATCGACACCCGCCATTCCGGTTGCCGCCCGCAGTGCTTGCGCGCCAATTCGTAAATCCGCCGCTCCAGCGGTTTGCGCAATCGGAAATAATTCCGGCTCAACGTCAGCACTGACTTCGCCATCACTGCCCGGTAGAGCCAATCTGACAGCGTGACCGACACCTGCACCATGCGCCCGCCCCGGGTGTGGCGCACAATCTGCCAGCCCTCAATCAGACCAAAGCCGGTGGTCACCTCCAGCCCGCCAGTTACGATATTGGTGGTGATCCGCGTGCCTGCCAACCGTTCAAACGCCTCGCGCAGCCTGGCATAACCATCGCCCGACGACTCGCGATTGGTGGCCATCAGCAGATCATGCGCGGTGAGATGCAGAGTGCGCCCGATCGGGCGCCCAGCGTTTTGCGCCGCCATCAACTGGCTGATGCAATAGATCAGGATGTCCTTGTCAAACAGCGTGGCCAATCCACGGACTGACGGCACCACCGTGATGGTGACATTGTTATGCGCATAGCTCAGCACCCGAAGATCGGGACGTGTTGCCAGCGAAAAAATCGGATGTTCCATGCTGGCCAAATCGTCCTTCGGCAACGCATCCAGCACATCACAAACAAAAAAATCTCCACCATGTCGTTCCGGCAAAAGCCCCGCAACCGGACGCCTCGCACTACGTGCCAAAGAATGTGTTGCCATAGCTGTCCTGCCTCGCCTCGCCACCTGTTCCGACTGCTGCGGAACTTCGTGGTTTCAGTAACACCCCGACCCTAGAGCAAGCAGCCTTACAGGTCGAGGAAACTGTTCAAGCCAACGTGGGTTCAGAGTCGCTTCGACGTGGGTTCAGAGTCACACTATCGTGGGTTCAGAGTCACTCATGTGAAAAAAATTATCTTTTTCATATTTATAATCAAAGGATTACAAAACATGTCTACCCGCGTAACTATTAAATAACTCATATATAACACAAGCTGATCAAGCCGGACAAAATTGGATGGCTCATATACACTGTAAATTTTATGTTCTAATATATTGATATTGCTTAGAAAATATAATTTTTGGGTATATGTGTGCACTCTATTCCAACATGCTGTGTTTTGGGGTATATACGTAAAAATACGGCACATGGGGTGGTTATGTCCAAAGAATCAGCAGCTGATCTTCCGCCCTATTTCAATCTTTCTCCAGATGCAGCGCTGGATCACTTGACCCCTGCGGTCGGCACGGATCAGCTGGCGGAAATTGCCTCTGCCTGTGGCCGGGGCCGCGATGATCTGGCCTCTCGTGGCTTGGGTGATGAAGGCCGCAAGCGGTTGCGCCTGTTTTCAACCTGGGAAATCACACGCTATCTGATACCAGTGGCGCAGGCACATTTTCGCCGCGTGCTGAAAGCAAACCTGGATCTGCCGCAAGGACAATCCGAGTCCGAAGCCGGTGCCAAATGGTTCACCTTGGAAGATGTGCTGCGCCTGCGCGCCTTCTTTGCCGCCGAAGGCCGTAAATCGAAAGACTATCTCCCCTACCGGCCCAAGGGCTTGCCAGCCAAGATGGTGGCGGTCGCCAACTTTAAAGGCGGCGTTGGCAAGACCTCCACTTGTGCGCATCTGGCAATGTCGGCGGCGCTGGATGGCTACCGGGTACTGGTGGTAGATCTGGATAGCCAAGGCTCGATGACCTCGATTTTCGGCGGCAAGGTCGCCGATGAGTGGCAAACCGTGTTTCCGCTGATCGCGCGGCATTATGCCAACCACCTGCAATCAGATAACCGCGCCCGCGTCGCCCGCGGTGAGGCGCCTGTAGCCCTCGACGACACATTGGCTGAGGCGCTCAAGATCTCAGCCACTGATGTGATCCAGTCGACGCATTGGCCAAACATTGATCTGATAGGCAGCCAGCTCAATCTTTACTGGTCCGAGTTCCAGATCCCAGTCTGGAGGATGGCAGCGCGCGGCTGGAAGCTTTGGGATGCGCTCAGCGAAAGTCTGTCCGAGGCCGGGCTGCTTGATCGTTATGATCTGATTTTCTTCGATACCCCCCCTGCCCTCGGCTATCTGACCATCAATGGCCTTGCTGCGGCGGATATATTGCTGGTGCCGGTTGGCGCATCTTTTCTGGAATTTGACTCAACCGGCCGCTTCTTCGACATGCTACATTCCACCTTCCGCTCAATCGAAGACGGCGAGAATATCGCGGCACGTGCGCTTGGCCGCCCAGAGCTTGCGTTTGAATGGGATGCGGTACGAACCATCATCACCCGCTATGACGGCAGCCAGCAATCCGAACTTGCGGCGCTGATGCAAGCCTATCTCGGCCGAACCATGGCACCGCAACGGCAGGATTTCACAGCGCTGATCGGGCAGGCGGGCGAACAAGTCAACGGTATCTACGAGGCGGACTACCGTGACTTCAACCGCGACACCTATATCCGTGGTCGCGAAACCTTTGATGCCACCTATGCCACCTTCAAACAGCTTCTGCTGGGCATCTGGCGGCGCGATGAACGCGCGATGCAGGAGGGTTGAGATGTTTCGCGCGCGAAACATTTACGGTCCCGCTGACGGAGGTAGATCATGGCAAAACGCAAAAGACTGACCCCGGCGCAGCCCGACCACCTCTCCACGCCTCTGGCTCTGGAAGCCAAGACCTACCTACGGCCTGGCATCACCCCGCCGCCGATTGCCCAAGTTGCAGGGGACGCAAGCACCACAGCCGCCTTGGCCGAGGTTTCCGCCGTCCTGGCCTCTGCGCGCGCTGAAGGACGGTTGCTGCAACTGCTTCCCCTGACAGCGATTGATGCAGACTATCTGGTGCGCGACCGCATCGGCGCAGATCAAGAAGAGATGCAGTCTCTGATGGACAGCCTGCGCAGCCACGGCCAGCGCAGTCCGATCGAAGTGACCGAAATTGCCCCCGGCCGCTATGGCCTGATTTCCGGTTGGCGCCGCACCACTGCGCTGGCGCGGCTTCAAGAACAGACGGGGGATGCGAGTTTCGGCTCTGTACTGGCACTTCTACGGCATCCCGAAACTGCAAGCGACGCCTACATCGCGATGGTCGAGGAAAATGAAATTCGCCTAGGGTTGTCGTATTTTGAGCGCGCCCGCATTACCGCTAAATCCGTCGAGCAAGGTGTTTTTGCATCTGACCGTGAGGCGCTGCAAAAGTTATTCGCCACCGCGAGCCGCGCGAAACGCTCCAAGATAGGCTCATTTCTGAGCATCTATCGCAACCTCGGGCACGCTCTTCGCTTCCCCTCTGCCCTGCCTGAACGGCTAGGTCTGGAGCTATCGAAGCGCTTGAGTGATAACCCCGATTGCGGCATGGCTGTTGTTCAGGCTCTTCAAGCTAACCCGCCAAGAGCCGCCGCGGATGAATTGATTCTTCTATCGATTCTTGTGGAAAATAAGGCTCTGAATATTACCGCAGAGCCTATTTTGCGGTCGACCCGAAAGGAAAGGGCCAAAAGCAAGCACTTGCCCGCACTTGCCCGAGAAGTCTGCCCTGGTGTGTTCCTCCAGATTGATGGTGACGCGGCCAAACCGACGTTGATCCTATTCGGCTCAAGTATTGATTCTGTGTTCCGGGAACGCCTCGAGGCGTGGTTGCAACGCTCCTGAAATGTTTCGCGCGCGAAACATTGTAGCTCATAGTTTGCTGAGAGATTGCGAAACGCGGTCTTCCTGATATCTTTAAACAGCACGAATGTTTGATAAGAGTGTTCTTTTAACCTGAGCATAAGGATTGATTTGTTATGTCGTTTAGCCCCGCCCGCCGCATTCTAATCGTGGTGGAAAATTTGCCTGTGCCGCTGGATCGGCGGGTTTGGCTCGAAGCCACAACGCTGGTTGACGCGGGCTATCTAGTCTCGATCATCAGTCCGATGGGGCGGGGTTGGACAGCTCCCTATGAACTGCGCGAAGGGGTACATATTTATCGCCATTCGGAGCCTCGGGAGGCACATTCCGGTGCAGTGGCTTACGCCCGCGAATATGGTCATGCGTTGTGGAACTGGTTCCGATTGGCCCGAAAGGTCCGACGGGAGCGCGGCTTTGACGTGATCCAAGGCTGCAACCCTCCCGACCTAATTTTCCTTCTGGCGCTGTGGTACCGCCTGCGGGGCGTACGGTACATGTTCGACCATCATGATGTTTGTCCCGAGCTGTTTGAGGCAAAGTTCGGTAAGCGCGGTCTGCTATACCGGGTCATGCTAATATGGGAACGCATGACTTTCGCTACTGCCTCTGTATCGATGGCGACCAATGAAAGTTTTCGTGCCATTGCGCTGCGCCGAGGACGTATGCAGCCCCAAGATGTCTTTGTCGTCCGTTCTGCTCCCAAAACGGAGGTGTTTCTGCCCGGTCCACCCGATCCACAGCATCGCAAAGGCGCAGAAACGGTCTTGGGATATGTTGGCGTTATCGGCCAACAAGAAGGCATGGATCTGCTGGTAGCAGCTGCTGATCACCTAATACGCAAGTTGGGCTATAACCGTGTCCATTTCATGATCGTAGGTTTTGGCCCGCAGCTTCCCGAGGTAGAACGCGATGTGCAGGCGCGCGGGTTGGGCGCGTACTTTACCTTCACCGGAGCGCTTTATGGTGAAGACATGCTGTCAGTGTTGAACAGCATAGACATCGGACTTTCGCCCGATCCAAAAAATCCGATGAATGATATATCAACTATGAACAAGGTCATGGAATACATGACACTGGAAAAACCGACGGTGCAGTTCGATCTGACCGAAGGCCGCGCGTCGGCCGGGGAGGCCTCTCTTTATGCTAAAAACAATGACCCCGAAGATTTCGCCGCGAAAATCGCGCAGTTGATCGACAACCCGGCAGAACGGCAACGCTTGGGCAAGGTCGGCCGGGCGCGAGTGATGGAAAGGCTGTCGTGGGCGCATTCAGCACCGCAGCTGAGGGCGGCCTATGATCGGATCTTTAGCAAGATGGGCCGTTGAGCGGGCAAAAGCCCCGCCGCCGCCACTCCCATTAGCGTGCCGCCCAGATGGGTTTGCCAAGCCAGCTGACCGTCTTGGAGCCACCACATTAGCAGGTTGATCACAACAAGCCCCAACATGCCGCCGCACAGCTCGGCAAGCCTGCGAAGGTGGCTCAGGTCCCCCTTGGGCTGATCTTGCCAGCGCCAGACCAATTGCGCACCGGCGAGCCCAAAAATTGCACCCGATGCGCCAACCATTGGCACTGCACTATGCGACAGCAGTCCGTAGGTTGTGCCGCCGCCCAAGGCAGCGGCGATGTAAATCAAAATAAACTGCCCGGTGTTATGCCGCTCCAGAATCATTTGTCCCAAAACTCCCAAGGCCAGCATGTTGCCGATCAGATGCATAGGCCCAGTGTGCAAAAACGCATGGGTCAAAAACATCGTAACGGGCTGGACCGCAAAGTTTGGCTGCCAGCCATGCAGAAGTCCCGCCCAGAACGCGCCATACTGATAGGCGAGTGGCCGCCAGCGCGGTGATCCGATCAGGCCGAAGTCGGCGGACAGCAGGATCAGCTCCGGCAGCACAGAAGTCAGGATCACCGCAATTAACACACCATATACGGAGCGTGGTCTGGTGGAGCTGGTGGGTGAGGGAGCGGGAGCCATGACCCATTGGTGAACAATCTAAGGCCACTCTGCAAGCTGCTTAAACTCAAACATCAAGTGCAACACCCAGCGCCAATGGGGGCTCTGTTGCACAAATCGTGAGGGATTCCCTGCGTGACTGCAAGGTGTTAGTCGCAGGGTATGAGCAAACCTGCACCTCCGACCTACCGCACGACGAACTGGCGCTCTTACAACGC
>NZ_JAFCTX010000048.1:0-15161 GCF_049896245.1 Cypionkella sp. TWP1-2-1b2
GGTCTCGGTCCCGCGACATATCGCGATTTCGTTGAACTGCGGGCCTGAAGGCCCTCGTCCCCACAAAAGCCGCCACCCATAACTCAGCATAGCGATCAAAACTGATCCGGGTCGCCTCTCAAGCCACAGACGCGAGGTTCTGCGCCGCGTCAACATGTAGGCCGACCGGACTAAAAGGGATAAGCCTTTCTGGCTTTATGAAGGCATCCTCGACCAGCCGCTTAAACAGCAAGCCAATGCCTCCCAAGAATAGCGTATTCATAATCGCGGCGACAGTGGCACCGCTCGAAAATCCATTTGCTATCATCGCCCAAACTAGGGCCACATCAAGACCTACAACTGCAAGGGTGGCAACGCAAAATATGCCGAATATAACCGAACGTTGGACTGAGTTTAGCATAGCCACCCCTTTAAGATTGCGTCCAGCATCGCAGGTGGACATTTCGAATTGTCAATTTTTACGACACTTTCAGACCGGCAGGAAATCCACTCATCATACAAACGGACCTGCTCAGTTAAGCCGTCGACGATTAGCTTTGGATGACCAACGGCTTTCATTCTCTGTCTCAGCACTTTTTTGTTTGCGGAAAGGAAGATGATTAGGTCGGGCGAAGGCAGGTCGGCCTCCAGTTCCGCAGCTAACACTTCTAGCCGCGCAAAGGAGGAAGCATCGAGATAACCGGATGCGCGGTGTATTCGGCAAAAAACGGAAATGTCCTCGTCGACGCTGCGGTCGAAAACCACCTTCAGTTTATCGGACCGGAGTTGATATTGATCGTGCCGAGAACGCATCAAAGCCTCCTGCACGGCCTCGCAATACCGCGAAGGGTCGGCGGCAAATGCTTCAAATAGCCGCATCGGCGTATCTTCACTAACAACGCCGTATCCGAGTTTAGAGAAGATGCTCGCCAATGACGTTTTGCCAGAACCGGTAGGCCCCGAAAGCCATATTATCAAAGTAAATCCTCCAAAGGCTTTCGGTCCTCCAAGCGGCCAGAGTAGAATGATCGATGCACCCTACTGACCCAAAGTTGATGTATCGCGGCAATGATCACTGATCCACTGGCAACATGCATTTGAAATGCTCCGATGATGGCCCACCATTGGGTGCCTCTAGGCCATCCCCGCCCCTCATGGCAACACCCCTATATTATCACGCTGATGCCCCCGCACCATATCCTGCAGCTCGACCGGGGCGATCACCTCGACCTGATCCCCCCACTTGTAGAGATGCCACACCATCTCGACCCAACCGCTGGCGGTGAACGCGACGGTCAGCCCGCCGTTTGGCTCTTCGGTGATCACCTGGTTGGGGTGGAATGCGAACTCGCGCGCGGCAGCCGCTGCGCCGGGCGTAAAGCGCCATATGACCGGTTGGTGCTCCGCGTCAGAGTGGTAGGAGCCGAAGGATTGGGCGGCATAGGTACCGAGGTCGAAGTCGGGGTCGCGAGCGAACGACTGGCCGGTAATCTTGGCGCTGGTGATGCGATCAAGCCGGAAGCGCCGGAAGGCCCGTCCGTTGCCGATGTCGCGCGCGATCAGGTATTGCCGGATCCCCAGCAGCATGCCGTATGGCTCTACCAATCGGTCCAATGTCACGTCGTCACTTGCGCCCTGATACGCAATGGTCAGGGAGAACGGCGCTTTGATCGCCACGGCAATCGCGCCCAATATGTTCGGTTCTGTTTGCACGCGCGGTCCAGGACGGCAGGCATAGCCTTGCGCCTCCAGCATCGCCTCCGCGTCCACTTCGGCCCGCCGTGCATGTGAAGACGGCATCGTGGCCAAAAGCCGATCCCGCAGAGAGATCAGGGTCGTGACATCCTTGGTGGCCCCTTCGCGCTGGGCGCGGCGGATGCTCATGTCCAAAGCCTCCAATTCGCCGTCACGGATCCCCTGCATTCCGAGAATTCTCGTGTCACTCAGCTTCCACCAGCGCCGCCGATCCTGGTCGGTCGAGAACTCAACGCTCGGAAACGCTGCCTCCAGGCCCCGGATCATGCGCTGGGCGGTGCGCAGATTGACGCCGAACTCCGCGCTCACCTCAACCAGGCACACGCCCTTGTGGCGGGCGGCGGCCATTTGGGCCAATCGCATCAAATCGAGGGTCTTTTCAAAAGCCATCGTGATTCTTTTTTCCTCCACGTCAGGTCCTTACGGGGAGCGTGGGGCAGGATAACCTCAGGGGCGAATCATTTATGCATAAAACAACCTTTAGATGCAGGTGCCGTTCCGCAAGCAGTCGTGGCTTTGGTGGATCCTTCTGCCCAGGTTGCGGTCTTTCAGTGCCCAATGGAAAGATGGAATAGACAATGAAGCTTCCCCAGCGCGAATTCTACACCCTAAACGAAGTGGCCGCCCGTTGGGGCTGTGCCTTGGCCGATATTTCCGGCTGGTCGACTGCTGGCGAGTTGGACGTGATTACCGGCATTCCTCCCACCTTCTGTGGCACCACCAGAGTTTCTGGCACAGTAATCATCTGCACCATGGATATCGTGCCGATGTTTCGTCGCTGTGGCACCGGCCCCAAAAACGCACAGCTGCGTCGTCTGCGCACCGAAGAGTCCCTCGAGTGGCTCTTCGTCACCGAACCACCGCAGGGGGTTGATGTGTCGATTGCCGATCTGCTGTTGCGCAGCAAACAGGTTCTGAAGTTTGAAGACACCCATGATCTCTTGCGCCGGATCAGCGGCGGAACCGGATCAACATCGCCTTATGATTGGGACAGCATGACCAAGGCGTTCCTGATCCGCATCCATGTGCGGGGCATCCCCGCCACCAAGGCTGAGATGATCGGCGACATTCAGGACTGGTTCGTGGCAAACTCGAATGGTGATGAAATCCCGAGCGAGCGGTCCATCCGTCGGCATGTCGATGATCTCTGGAAGATGTTGACCGAGCTCAAGCAGGACGAGAACACCTGAACGATCGGGTCATGCCTGTTTGAGTTCACTGTCCGCATCATGGACCAATGTCGGACGCGGCCGGAAGATATGCGCCACCGCGTCGACACCCGCCCGCAGGGGCGAGTCCATCAGATGCGCATAACGCTGGGTCGTCTGCATTTGCGTATGGCCCAGCAGCTTGCCGATCATTTCCAAGGACGCGCCGCCGCTGACCAACAGCGACGCGAAGGTGTGGCGCAGGTCATGGATGCGCACATCGGGCAGTTTTGCCTCCTTCTGGACGTTGATCCAGAAGCGGCGGATTTCCTTGACCGGCTGGCCCGGCGTGTCGCTGGGGAATAGCCACGGCACCCCGCTTGGCACCAGCAGCTGGCGTTGGCGCACGATGGCCGCCACGTCGGTTGAGACCGGCACCCGGTGGACCTTGCGCTGCTTGGTGGTGGCGGCGGGTTTTGACCAGACACCAAGCTCCAGGTTGAACTGTTCGAAACGCGCCTGCCGCACTTCCCCCAGCCGCGCGCCGGTCAACATGCAGAGCCGAATGATCCCGGCAGCGCGCTGATCGGCAGCGCCGTCCAGCGCCGCAGCCAGTTGGACGATTTCCAGCTGGCTCAGGAACCGCTCGCGCGCGGACTCGATGCGGCGGTGGAACGCAGCAGCCGGGTTGTCCTCGCGCCAGCCCCATTCGATGGCAAGCGTGAACATCTTGCGCAACACCTCGCCCGTGCGGTTTGCGCGCACCGGAGTGGGCTTCGGCCCCTGCAATTTCCGCGCGCGGTTGTTGGGTTTTTCCTTGGCCGGGCGGGCCCGGCCCTCGGCGACCTTCGCAAGCAGTTTCGCCACATCGGTCTTTGTGATGTCGGTGACCAGCTTCTTGCCCCAAAGCGGTGCCACCAGCTTGGCCAGCATCGCCTTTTGGTCCGCAGCATTCGCCGGGGCGAGTTTGACGAGATGCTCAGCGATGTAACGCTCGATCATGTCGCTGAAGTGCGGGGCAGTGCGCAGCTCGCCCTTTCCGGCCAGCGGATCGCCGCCCTCATCGATTTCGCGGCGCAGTTGTCTGGCGCGGTCTCTGGCTGCCGTCACCGTCCATTCAGGCCAGCGTCCGATGGTCATCCGGCGCTGGCGACCGGCATAGCGGTAATCCAGCGTGAAGGCTCGGCTGCCGGAGCGGTAGATGCACACGGCGAACCCCCGCACATCGGTGTCGAAGATCTGGAAATCCCGCCCCTTGACCGGCAGAGGTTCACGCACCGTTTTGTCGTTCAGTCTCATACGCTTGGGCATATTGCCCTCCTATCAATGCCCTTGTCATCACGCGTAGATTCGCAGGCTTATCAAGGTAATCACGCGCCGAACTGCGGCGGGAAGGCACTGACCGGCAGTGAATGACACTGGCTGGCACTGGATTTGCACCCGGATGCCGCTCGCTTTTGATGGGTTTCAGGCAATATGGGCGTCCGCAGCGGTTACATGCGGGCGCGAGCACCTGGTGATCTGGATGCAAATGCCGCGAAATCGCGCCCCACGCCGCTTCACCCGAGAAAAACCCAATGAAATCAACCACTGGCACCCCGGTGCAAATTCAGTGTCAGTCAGTGTCACCCCGCCGCTGCGGTCCTGGTGGCCAAATCCCTTGTTTTACAGGGGTTGACGCATGGCACGTCGGCATCCGCGCCGATTGCCGCCTCAAACCAGGGCCGCACACAGCATGCCGCAGCGCAGCATGATTTTGACCAAAATCGCAAAAACCCAATAAAACAAGGAACGGCGCGGGGGTGCAAAGCCAGTGCCAGCCAGTGTCAGTCAGTGCCTTCCCGCCGTTCTTGCCGATCTGCGTCTCCTCAAACCGGCAAACGCCCAGTTCGGGCAACAACCGGGAGACGACCCATGACGCAGACACATCGACATCCCGCGGCACCGCCCGCGCCCTTGATGGCGGGCTGGATCAGCCGCCTCAACCTGGCCCTCGAGCTTGGCCTTTCGGTCGACACGTTGCGGCGCTGGGACGACCGGCGCACTGGCCCCGCCTGCGTACGGGCCGGGCGCACGATCTATTACCGCCGCGCCGTCGTGCTGGACTGGCTGGAAAAGCAGGAGAGCACCAAGCGCGCAAACGGGAAGGGACGCAAATGACCGCTCCTTTTGCCCACCCCATGGTCGCATCCACCAGCACCAGTGGCTGGATGCAGGACCGCCTGACCGAGGCGCGCGGCGTCCTAGCCGATACCACGCAGCACCCAGACTCGCTTGTTATCCTCTCGGCGCGTGTGGTCGTCGGCCAAACCGACGATGCCGGTGAATGCGCTGATGCCGTCGATCTGCTTCGCCTGCTGGATCGTCGCCCTCTGCATGCCATCGCGGCGGCTGCATTTCCGAAGGGCGGTGCCGCATGAACCGGCGCAGCACCCCCGAGGCCGACGCCCAGCGCGCCATCGTTCAAGCTCTGCGGTTCGCTCTGCCCCACGATGCCATCGTCCATCATTGCGCCAACGAAGTGACCGAGTCCGGGTCCCGTGGCCAAATCCGCCAATCGATCCTCGTCGGCATGGGCGTGCATGCGGGCTTCGCCGATCTGATCGTGATCTCCAGCGGCCGGGTTCTGTTTCTCGAGGTCAAAAGCAAGACCGGCCGGTTGCGCAAATCGCAGGAGGTGTTTCGCGACACCGTCTGCGCGCAGGACTTCGGCTGGGCGCTGGTGCGCTCGGTCGACGACGCGCTGGGCGCACTGGCCGATCACGGTTTCACCAGCCGCGTCCGCCCAGCGCGGAGGGCGGCATCATGAGCCACAAGGCAACTGTCTGGGCCATCCAGCAGCGCGGGCTGAAGCCTGCCACCAAGATCGTGCTGTGGTTTTTGTGCGACCGGCACAACCCGGACTTCGGCTGTTTCCCGACGCAGGCGCGGCTGGCCGACGATGCAGAAATGTCGATATCGGCGCTGAACGAGCATCTTGCCAAGTTGCAGGAATTGCACCTGATTCACCGGGTTCGCGCGCAGGATCCCCACACCCACAAGCGCCTTGCAACGCGCTACATCTTGGGGTTCGAGGATGGATTTCCACCAGAGCCAACTCCGGAAACCGGAGACGGCTTTGCAAGAACGGACGAGGAACAAGGGGGCGACCCAACTCCGGATTCCGGACATGGAGCCATCTCCGGATTTTCGGCAAAGCCATCTCCGGATTTTGCCCAAAGCCATCTCCGGAATCCGGAGATTAACCTTGTAAGAGAACCCCTAAGTAAACCTGTAAAGGAGGAGGAGGATGCGCAAGCGCGCGATTCCGATTTTGATCGGTTTTTCTCAGAGCTGCTGAATGCGCTGGGTTTTGCCGCCAACGCCACCCTGCCCGCCTGGTGGCAGGGCTGGCCAGCTCGACTCCACGTGCAGCGGTGGCGGGATAACCTCGGATTGTCCGACGACCGGATCATCGAAACTGCCAAGGAAACCCGCAGCGATCATCCCAACCCACCCGATGGACCCAAAGCCCTCGACCGGTTCATGGAACGCGCCGCCCAGCGCGATGCGACCGCTTCCGCAGCAAACGCCAACGGTAAAAAACCCAAGCGGCCATCCAAGTGCGAGGTGAAGCTCCCGCTCAGTGACGACGAAAAAGCGGCGTTTTACGCCAAGATGGTCAACTCCGACGGCTATCTGCCCCAGAGCGTAATCAGCAACACCATCCGTGATGCCATGCTGGCCCGTGGCCTTGTCACGCCCGAACGACTGCGCCAGCGGGGGGTGCGGTGAATGGCATGGTGTCACGTCCCCGGCACGGACTGTCCCTCTGCGCAGGCGGCGGAGGCTTGGATTTGGGCCTCATGCTCGCCGAACCCGCCTATCACAGCCGCGCTTTCGTCGAGTGGGAGGCATATCCCCGATCCGTCCTCATCGCAGCCCAGAGCGCCGGGTATTTCGCCCCGGCACCCATCTGGGACGATCTGCGCAGTTTCGATGCCCGGCCCTTTCGCAGCGCCTTCGACATCGTCCTCGCGGGATATCCCTGTCAGCCCTTCAGCGCCGCTGGCAAACGCGGTGGCGCTGACGATCCCCGCCACCTCTGGCCCGAAGTCGCCCGCGTCATCCGGGAATGCGCCCCTGAATGGGTCTTCCTTGAAAACGTCGCGGGGCACGTCACCCTCGGTCTTGAATCCGTGCTGCGAGAGCTTTGGCGCATGGGTTACACGCCTGCGGCGGGACTGTTCAGCGCGGCAGAAGTCGGCGCGCCGCACCAGCGGCTCCGCATCTTCATCCTGGCCCACACCGATGAGCCTGCATCCCGGAACCGATCGCTACAATCCGGCCGGGAACAGCGACTTCACCCGCAAGGCGGAAGCGCTGGCGCTGGGCATCAGCAACTGGTCGACGCCGAAGGGATCAGACGGGGCGAAGGGTGGGCCGGGCCAGAGCTATGGTTCGGGCGGGATGCCGCCCCTGCCAGCGCAGGCGGCGCAATGGCGGACGCCGGTGGCAGACGATCAGGTCGACCGGCTGCGCGGCAAGATCAACCGCCGGGGCGAGCCGAAGCTCAGTGCACAGGCGATCCAGTGGCCGACACCGGCGGCGCAGAACTGGAAGGGCAGCAGTCCGGCCAGTGTGACGCGAGCCGATGGCAAGAGCCGGATGGATATCCTGCATTACCGGGCGGAACAGGGCTTCACCCTCCCGGCCCCGGCGATCATGCCGTCTGGGCTGCGACCCTCGCATCACGCCCCGATCTCGCGCCCGCTGTGGGCTTCCATGATTGCATCGCATGGGCGGCCCGCGTCGCGGCGGATCTTGAAAGCCCGGGCGCGGCGGCGGCTGAACCCTCTGTTCGTCGGCTGGTTGATGGGCTGGCCCATCGGTCACGCGCTCTGCGCCTGCTCGGAAACGGAGTTCATCCTCTGGCAGCAGCGCATGCGTGGCGCTCTCTGGCAGCTGCCCATGGCCTCGGGCCCGTGGATTTGGCGCCCGGTGGATAGTCCGGAAAGCCCAGCACAGATGAACCTCTTTGAAGGAATGCTGCCATGAGCATGCAGGGAAGGATCGGCCGCGCTGGCGGAGTTCGGATGAAACGCGCGCTGGGCGTGCAGGCCATATTGGAATGGGCTTTCCGGGTGGAAAAAGCGCAGCTGGAACTGCCGCAGCGGCAGGATATCGACGGGGAAGGCTTCGGCTTTGGCATGGAATATGTGCTGATCCAGCGGGCGATACTTGGTTGCAAGGTCGACGGCGGGGGCCGTAGTTCTCAGTCTTACACCCATCAGGATGCTGAGATCGTGGCCGCGACCTTGGCCGGGATGCCCGACAGCCTCGGCGGCATCCGCATGGCAATACAGGTGGCCGAACTGGCACGTGCTGGAATGACCCCGGACTGGCTGCCGGGTGTCGTCCCGCGCTGCGTCCCGCTGGAAATCAAGAACAACCAGCATGGTGAGCGGGCGAAGACCATTGCCAGTTCATTGCAGCGACGATTTCGGCGATTGTCGCGCCCTCCGGTGCCTGAAGCAGCGCGATCAGCATCCCTTGCTTTGTCCCGACGCGTGGAATCTGCGGCTTTGGCGCGGTCACCTCAGCCAAAGATTGAAGGATATCGACCACGGTCTTCTTTACCACCGGTGCGATCCCGATGGCAAAGAGCCCAGCGTCAGTCACCACCAATGTCGTGCCGTGGCCATCGCCGGTTTCACGCCAAAGCGGCTCGCCTCGGCCTGAGGAGGCTTCGACTTCCTGCAGCCAACCGTGTTCGATCATCTTGGTAACAGACATCTTCGCCGCCGCACCGGCCAGCCCTTTGGGCAGCGGCATGGCGATGTTGCCGGGGCGCTGGGCCCCGGCGCTTAGGATGACGGTCTAGGTTTCGGTGAGTTTCGTCATGGTGCGTTCCCGTATTGGTCGTGGCTGGCGAGAAAGGCTGCAATGCGCGACCTGAGATCGTTGTGGCCGTTCGCATCGGCCCCAAGGATCACATCGCCATCGTCGTCGCGTTCCAGATCGGCGATCTCGCGCAGCAAGGCGATGGCGGCATCGCAGGCGGCGACGCGTTCGGCCTCCCATGCGGCAGTGAGGACGTCTTGTTCGATCTGGTGGCGCTGAGCGGGATCAAGCGGCATGTTCTCCCTCCTTGGAGGCGCTGTCGGTGATCTGGCGCAGCAGGCTGGCGTAATGGTTCAGGGTGCCGACATCGCCCCAGTTGATCTCATCTGGGTGGGTCTCGAAATGGTCGTCGCTCAGGGCCTTCAGGCGATCCAACATCGCGTCGATCTGGAACTTGGTGGTGATGACGGCGTCGAGGGCCTTGGTATTGTCGGTCGTGCGGCGGGTGGTCATGGCGTGGTCTCCGGGGGTGAGTTGCATCGTTTTCCTACAACTAGAATCACTCGTATCCGGAGTGTAATCAACTGAATAGCAGGCAACAACATTGCTATAGGTAAGATATCTGCGCGATGGACTGGTTGAGCGAGCGGGAATATTCCATCCATTCCGGTCTGTCGCGCGGGGCCAATTAGAAGGCTCGAAAAGTCGGGCAGTTGGTGGTTTATGGCGACGGATCGATCAATGCAGCCGCGTCTGACGTGCGACGTGGCGAGATGACCAACCCGGATCAACAACGCCGCAGCAACGGTGGAGCTACGGGCTTTTCCGGCCCGGCAGACAGCTCGTCGTACCTCAAAACCCGGACAGCTCCGACTGTCTACCAGGCGCAGGACAGGCAGCTGGCGATCCAGAAGCGGAAAACAGCGCAACCCGCCAGGATGTGCGGTTTGACGCGCTGTCCCTCTGGATCAACGAGTTGAAACTGCAGGCCCGCGAGGCCAGCACGCTGCTGCGGGAATTAGCCCAGCGGCCTTAATCCCACCCTCCCTTACCCTCGACCACCCCAGCCCGCCCTCACGGCGGTTTTTTTGTTGCCCGCCGTCGGGCAGAAAGAGCAATCAAATGACCACAGACCCCACCGATGCCATCCGCCTGATCCAGAGCGGATTGGACAAGCTCGGCCACTGCTTGGATTCAAATTTCAAGTGCAACGGTTGATCTGAAGGCCGCGAGTTCTTCGGCCATGGCTTCCTCGGGTGTTTTCCATCCGAGCGTTTTTCGGGGGCGCTGGTTCATCAGTCGCGCCACGTCGTTCAGTTCGGTCTGACTGATGCCGCTCAGGTCGGTGCCCTTAGGGAAGAACTGGCGCAGCAATCCGTTGGTGTTCTCGTTGGATCCTCTTTGCCAGGGGGCGTGCGGGTCGCAAAACCAGATGTCGATCTTCAGGCGGCGCGCCAGTTCCGGGTGGCAGGCCATCTCGCTGCCGCGGTCGTAGGTCATGCTCTTGCGCAGGGCGGCGGGCAGCCGTTTCATCTGTCGCGTAAAGCCTTCCAGCGCCGCGTCAGCGGTGCAGCCGCGCATCTTGCTGAGAATGAGATAGCGGGTCTTGCGCTCGACCACCGTGCCCACCGCCGAGCGGTTGAACGCCCCCTTGATAAGGTCACCTTCCTGTTAGCCGGTAGGCGATGCTTGCATCGCCGTAAGGCCAATGACCGGGCACAAGGCGGCCTTCGATTTCCTCGGGGCGATGGATTATCCGCAATGATTCCGGGGCAATAGAGCCACCGGGCAGCGTGGTGCGCCGAAGTCCGCGGGATGGTTTGTGCTGGCGCAGCGCCGCGATCATCTCGGCTTTCAGCCCACCTCTCAGCTGCGCGTAGATCGCGGCATAGATCGTCTCGTGGCTGATCAGCCGGGTCGGATCCTCGGGGTGCATGGCCTGCAGTTTGCGCGCAATCTGCTCGGGAGACCAGCGCTTGTGAACCAGTTTGCCGCGCACAAAGCCATGCAGCCAGCCGCCGGGGACAAGCTTTCGCCGCCGCCCGCAGAGCTTGCGGCGCGCCCGATACCCCGCACCGCCAAGCTGCGCGCAGTAGGGCTGGGCGGGCTCGCCCTCCGGACGACCCCGAAACAGCTCCCGACCGATCGTGGAGGCGCTGCGTCCCAGCAACAAGCCGATCGCTTGAAGACTCGCCCCGCGCCGATGCTCCCCCAAAATCACGCCACGTTCCTCGCCGTTGAGGTGCTTGTACCGTTTGTCCATCGCAACATCCTATGCCCCATGGGCGCTGGGTGTTGCACTTGATGTTTGAGTCTAAGCTGCCCCGGCGCCATTAATGGTCGCTGGGGCGTGCGAACCGCCCGTGCCTCGCGGCAGTTGATCGCCGCCAATGGCCAAGTCGCCTTGATTGCACCGCAGCAGCCCTTGCCGTGGATCACCGAAACCAAAACTGCGCTAAGCGGCAACGAAGCCCGCGACCGCACTTGGCTCATGGATTGGCTGAAGCGCGATGGCCGCAGTTTGGGCGATCGGGGCAAGAACCCTTGGTGCGGCGATTTCATGGAAACCTGCATCCGCATAATCCTTCCCGACGAACCGCTGCTCGGGGCGCTGGGCACCAATCCCAATTGGGCGCGCAACTGGCTGTTGTTCGGGCAGGACATTAAGCCAATCACTGGTGCGGTGCTGGTTTTTAAGCGCGGCTCCGGCGGCCACGTCGGTTTCGCAATCGGCCAGAACGATGCGCATTTCTACGTTCTTGGCGGCAATCAGTCTGACGCGGTCACCATCGCCCGGATCGCCAAGTCCCGCCTTCTCGGCGCGCGCTGGCCCGCAACTTACCTGCCCCGCTTACAGCGCCTGCCGACGATGAAGCCGGGTGAATTCCTCGCAACCACAAATGAAATTTGAACTGGAGACCACCATGCTGAAACATGCAATCTTCGCGCTGATCCGCCAAGTCCTGACTTGTCGTGGGCACCGCGCTGGTCGACAAGGGCTATGTTCAAGCCTCGGCTATCGAACCGGTCATCGGCGCGCTGCTGACAATCGGGTCGGTTGTGTGGTCAGGGGCAGACAAACGGGGGCCCTAATGCGGCAAAGTTTCCCGGACCAGGAATCGCACCTTCTTTGATTGCGTGAAGGGGGCAGCATCGTGCTCCCTTCGGTCGCTCCAATGGGGCTGCGGATCAGAAGTCTCGTCCCAGCAACAGAGTTTCTGCCTGAGGGGAATGCGAAGGTTGGCATTTTCCGCAAACGCAGATATGTGCGCCTCTATCGAACATGGAGCCGGGTGCGATTCCCGGCTGGCTCTTCCGGCCGCCGATCCGCCGGACCACCGTCAAACAGACCTACACATATCATCGAGACGACGCTTGGCGCCGGATCGGTCTGGAACGGATATCACATGATTTCACTCGACGCTTACCGCCAGCAATGGTTCGGCAACATCAAGGCGGATCTCTTGTCCGGGCTTGTAGTGGCCTTGGCCCTGATCCCCGAAGCCATCGCCTTCTCCATCATCGCAGGCGTTGACCCAAAGGTGGGGCTGTACGCCTCATTCTCCATCGCGCTCATCACGGCGATTGCCGGAGGACGCCCCGGCATGATCTCGGCCGCGACGGCCGCGACGGCGGTGCTGATGGTCACGCTGGTCAAAGATCACGGGCTGCAATACCTGCTGGCGACAACCGTTCTGGCAGGGCTTTTGCAGATCGGCATGGGGCTGGCCCGACTGGGTTTCGTCATGCGTTATGTCTCGAAGTCGGTGATGACCGGGTTCGTCAACGCCCTCGCCATCCTGATCTTCATGGCGCAACTGCCCGAACTCGACCCGTCTCGGGTGACGTCGCTGACATTTGTGCTTGTCGCAGCCGGGCTGGCGATAATCTATCTGTTTCCCTATGTGACCAAGGCCGTGCCTTCACCCTTGGTCACCATCCTTGTGCTGACAGGCCTGTCGATGACCTTTGGCTGGGACGTGCGCACCGTGGGGGACATGGGGGCGCTGCCCGACACCCTGCCGGTCTTTCTGATCCCGCAAATTCCACTGACATTTGAAACCCTGCAGATCATCTTTCCCTATGCGCTGGCCGTGGCCGTTGTGGGGCTGTTGGAAAGCCTGATGACGCAAAGCCTGGTCGACGATCTGACCGACACGAAATCCAACCGCAATCAGGAATGCATCGGTCAGGGACTAGCGAATACAGCCACCGGCTTCATTGGCGGCATGGCGGGTTGTGCGATGATCGGGCAAAGCATGATCAACGTGAAATCCGGCAGGCGCGGGCGGCTGTCAGCCTTCGCGGCAGGTTTGTTTCTGCTGATCATGGTCGTAGGTTTGGGCGAGTGGGTCAGCCAGATCCCGATGCCCGCGCTGGTGGCTATCATGATCATGGTCAGCATCGGCACCTTTTCCTGGTCGTCGATCAAGAACCTGACCACGCATCCGAAATCGTCCTCCATCGTGATGATCGCCACCGTTGTCGCAGTGGTCTACACCCACAACCTTGCCATCGGCGTGTTTCTTGGCGTGCTGCTGTCGGGCATCTTTTTCGCAGGAAAGATCGCGCAGTTCTTCGCCGTGACCAGCAGCCTGTCCCCCGGTGGCCGTACCCGCACTTACCGGGTCGCGGGCCAGATGTTTTATGCCTCAGTCGAAAACTTCATGGCAGCCTTCGATTTCCGCGAGGCGCTGGACCGCGTGATCATCGACGTCTCGGCCGCGCACATCTGGGACATCTCATCGGTGCAGGCGCTGGACATGGCGGTGCTGAAGTTCCGTCGCGACGGGGCCGAGGCCGAGATCGTCGGCATGAACGCAGCCTCGGAAACCATCGTCGACAAGCTTGCGGTTCACGACAAGCCGGGCGCGCTGGATAAGCTGATGGCGCATTGAGGGAGGAATGGACATGACAACGAAGATTTTGGCGCTTGTCGACGGATCGACCTACGCCACCAGCGTGTGCCGTGCGGCCGCATGGATCGCAGGGAGACTCGGGCTTGGGGTGGACCTGCTGCATATCCTCCCCGACGCTCATGCCAAGGGCACGGGCGATCTATCGGGCGCTTTGACCCTCGGCGCGCGCACGGCGCTGATGGAGGAACTGGTGACACTGGACGCACACCGCGCCAAACTGGCGGCGAAGCAGGGCCATGCGATTCTGGACGATGCTGCGGCGCTGCTTGCGGGCGATGGCGTCACGCCTGTTGAGCAGAAGCTGCGCCATGGTGATCTGATCGAGACCCTGACCGCGCTGATGCCTGAGCTCCGCGCATTGGTCATCGGCAAGCGCGGCGAAGGCAGTGCTGGGGCCTTTGACCATCTCGGCTCGAACCTTGAACGGAACATCCGCAGCGCCACAGTGCCCGTCTTTGTCGCTGCGCGGGAGTTTCGCCCGATTGAGAAGGTGCTGATCGCCTATGACGGCAGCGCCAGCGCGGACCGCGCAGTGGAGTGGATGGCGCAAAGCCCGGTGTTTTAGGGCCTGACAGCTGTTCTGGTTTACGCGGGGCAGGATACGCCCACGATCCGCAGCCATATGAACGCGGCCCAGTCTCGGCTTGCCGCCCGGGGCTTGCGAGCGTCCATCGGAATCAACGCAGGCGAGTCCAAAGCTGCCCTCGAACGCAAGATCGCGACTGAAGGCTTCGATCTTTTGGTGATGGGCGCATACCAGACGCTCGCCGACTTCGCGCTGCACTTGATCACCGCAACCGCCCACGACGCTGCGTTGGATGAAAGCTCCGCGCGGCGGGCGATTGCTCAAACTGCGACGAATAACGTAAACAAAGAAAGGACTCTGATCACGGCTGGATGAAAGATCAGTCGCAGGTCAATCGCCCCAGCCTTGCTGAATTTGGGCGGGAAACTGGCTGGCTGCGGGTCCGTGGCAGGCTACATCGGGTTGCCAAATGGCCAAATTTATTCCGCAACCAAAGCCGGTGTGATCACCCTGACGCAATCGTTGCGCACCGAAATGGCCGACCGCATCGAGGTGCGGCTGATTAGCCCCGGCTTGGCATATACCCGTCTTACGCAGCGCAAAGATTTTGCGATGCCTGGGCCGATGACGCCGGTTGCAGAAGCCCGCGCGATCATCAAAGGTTTGAATACCGGGCGCTTCGAAATTCATTTCTCGCGCCGCCTGACCTTTGGCCTGAAACTTCTGACCGCCCTACCTTACCAGGCGTGGCTGCCGCGGCTGCACCGATTGAGCCTATGACCTTATGACCTTATGACCTTATGACCTTATGACCTTATGACCTTATGACCTTATGACCTTATGACCTTATGACCTTATGACCTTATGACCTTATGGCCTTATGGCCTTATGACCTTATGACCTTATGACCTTATGACCTTATGACCTTATGACCTTATGACCTTATGACCTTATGACCTTATGACCTTATGACCTTATGACCTTATGACCTTATGACCTTATGACCTTATT
>NZ_JAFCTX010000048.1:15170-27422 GCF_049896245.1 Cypionkella sp. TWP1-2-1b2
ACCTTATGACCTTATGACCTTATGACCTTATGACCTTATGACCTTATGACCTTATGACCTTATGACCTTATGACCTTATGACCTTATGACCTTATGACCTTATGACCTTATGACCTTATGACCTTATTTGAGAAAGAGTTCGGCATGTACGCAAAACTTTTTACCATTCTGGTGGCAATTGCAACCTTGGCATTCGCCATATCGCCGCTGCTGGCGACTGGTTTCAGCGGTTTTACCGCTGATCAGTTTCCAATTCCGCAAATAAATCCGCCAGTGCAGCCAATGGGTTATGCCTTTTCCATCTGGGGTGTGATTTATCTGTGGCTGATTGTAGGAGCAGGGTATGGCTTGTTTCGAGCCGCCGACAATCCTGATTGGCGCGCGATGAGGCCTCCGCTGGCGGCGAGCTTGATAATTGGCGCATTCTGGATAGCGGTCGCCAATGTTTCGCCTTTGGCCGCCACTGTGATGATTGTGGGCATGGCCGCACTGGCGATCCTTGCTATGCTGCGGGCCGGTTCCAGCCAGCCGTGGCTGCAAGCGCGTCCGGTTGCGCTTTATGCCGGGTGGCTGACGGCGGCGACCGGGGTTGCAATTGGGGTGTCTCTGGGTGGCTACGCCGTGATGTCGGCGCAATGGGCCGCGATTATTTGCCTTGCCGGCGTGCTAACCGTTGCACTGAGCGTCCAGTCGGCCCGGCCTGCCGAATGGGGCTACCCCGCTGCTGTCATCTGGGCATTGATCGGTGTTCTCGCCGCAAATCTGTCAGGGCCGAACTGGCCGGTGATCGCGCTGACCGTCCTTGGCATAGCGGCCCTTTTCTTGCGCGCCGTACAACCTGCCAAAAAGAAAGCCCACCAATGAAAATCCTGATCCTCAATTGTTCGACGGCGGCGATCCTGTTCGTGCATGATCTGATCGGGCTAACGTTATTTATCCGGCCCACTTTTGAGCGGCGTGTCGCACATCTTCCGGTCTGACCCGTTCGTGCCATTCCGGCCATGGCACGGAACTGTCGGGGATCGTTGTTTTTATTGTCTTTCCTCGTACTATGCCACGCAATTCCATGCCCGCCATGAGACGCGCGATAGTGCAGCGGGCAACAGTCTCACCTTTTCGGCACAACTGCCGCCAGGCTTTGCGAACTCCGTAGGCCTGCCAGTTGTCGTCCCAGACCTTTTGGATTTTGGGGCGCAGCGTGGCGTCGCGTTGTTGACGGGCAGAGGCTTTTGTGAGGTCAGCCCGCGTCGCTATCACCGCCGGAGCCGCGTCGAAACAAAGATGCACTGTGTCAAACTACTGGGTCAGCGCCTCATGGCGCGGGACTTCAACCGTCAGGTCGCCGAGTTCCAGGTCCGTGTGGCCGTCCTGAACGGCTTCACCGCGCTCGGCATACCCGTCACTGGCGCCAGACCATAAGTCCATCCGGGGAAAGGGGAACCCTGACCGTCAGTCGATTTGTGCAACAGAGCCATCGGCCTCTGCCTGAATCGTGTCTGGTTCATTGTCGGAAATTACAATTCTTTAAAGATCGAAGTCCATCGGTCTTTGATGGCGAAATCGTTTGTTCATTCCTCCACCCGTACCGGGGTTCCCTTGTAGGCGGGAGTGTGCGACATGCGGTCGTGCAGGGAAAGAGGCACCAGCGGATTCGCCTCGGGATAATAGGCGGCAAGGCAGCCGGGCGGCAGATCGTAGGCTGTGGCCTTGAAGCCCGCTACTACCCTGCGGTGGCCGTCGTCGTGGGCCGAGACAAGGGTGACGCGCTGGCCTTCGACGAGCCCTACACGGACCATGTCTTCGGGGTTCATCAGCACAAGCATGCGGTCACCCTTGAGACCGCGGAGTCGGTCTGACATGCCGTAGATCGTGGTGTTGAACTGGTCGTTCGACCTTAAGGTGATCAGGGTGTATTCGCCTTTTTCCAGCGGACGACCTAGACCGGAAATACCGGGTGGCACAGTGAAGCCCGCCTTGCCGGACTCAGTTTCCCACACGCGCTCGCGCGCCTTGTTGCCGCGATAGAAACCGCCGGGAGTGAAAAGCCGCGCGTTGAAATCGGCGAACTCTTCGGGGAATGTTTCGGCAATCAGGTCGCGGATCAGGCCGTAGTCACCGATCCACTTGTTCCACTGGACGCGCGGGTTTGCGGGGAGAGTCGCCTTGGCAATGCCGGCGAGGATGGCGGGTTCGGACAGAAGCGTGGACGCAGCCGGTCTGCGGCGGCCTTGCGAGCCGTGGACGTGGCTGAGCGAATCCTCCATCGTCACGGCCTGCGCGCCGGATGCCTGCATGTCCTCTTCCGCCCGTACAAGGCACGGCAGAAGCCAGGTCTTTCGCCCGGTCAGCAGGTGGGTGCGGTTGAGCTTTGTCGCCACCTGAACGTTCAGCGCAAGGTCCGCCCAAGCGGGATTGGTGCGCCCGATGTCAGGCACTGCACGACCGAAGTTGCCGCCAAGACCAATGAAGCCCTGCACGCTGCCGTCGATCAGCCCTTCGCCGACCTCTATCGTGGTCAAGCCCTTGTCGCGCGGCGGATCAAAGCCGAACATCTCGGACAGCTTGTCCAAAGGTACCAGTTCCGGCTTTTCTGAGATTCCGACCGTCCGCTGGCCCTGCACGTTGGAATGTCCCCGCACCGGGCAGATACCCGCACCCAGTCGCCCAATGTTGCCGCGCAGGAGAAGGAGGTTGACCAGCATCTGCAGCGTCTCTCCGCCGTGGACATGCTGGGTCAGCCCCATGCCGTAAACTGCGATAACCGCGCGGGCTTTGGCATACTGCCCGGCAACCGCCGACAGGTCGCGCATCGTAAGGCCGGACTCGCGCTCGATATCCTCCCACGAGGTGTCGCGTGCTAACAACTCCACAGCGTTAAAACCTTTGGTGTGCTGGGCTACGAAAACGCGGTCGATCACGCCGCCGCCAGCCTCTCCGTCGATCTCAATGACCCGCTTCACGAGGCCGAGCATTGCCGCCATATCGCCGCCGGGCCTGACCTGCAGGTAGGTCTGTGAAATTTCGGTCGTCTTTCCGGTCACCATGGCGGTGCCTTGCGGGTTCTTGAACCGTACCAGTCCCGCCTCACGCACTGGGTTGAAGGTCACGATTTTGCAGCCGCGATTAACCGCTTGTTCGATCGGGTGCAGGAAGCGCGGGCTGTTCGACCCGGTGTTCTGGCCGAAGAACAGCATCATGTCGCAATGCTCGAAATCCTCCAGCACGCAGGTGCCGACCGCTGAGCCGATTACCTGCTTAAGCGCCACCGAGGTCGTCTCGTGGCACATGTTGGAGCTGTCGGGCAGGTTGTTATGGCCGTAGAGCCGCGCGAAAAGCTGCCAGAGATAGGAGGTTTCAAGGCTCGCGCGACCCGAGGTGTAGAAAACTACCGACTTTGGGTCGAGCTTCTGGAGTTCCGCCCCGATGCCCGCGAAAACCTCGTCCCAAGTCGTCTCGACATATCGATCGGTTGCGGGATCGTGGCGCATCGGGTGGGTCAGGCGGCCCACTTTCTCTAGCTCGTGATCAGACCAGTCAAGCAGCTCGGATACCGTATGCGCTGCAAAGAACTCAGGCCCGCAGCGGTCAGTAGTCAAGTCCCAGATCGTCGCCTTCGCCCCGTTCTCGCAAAACTCGAATAGGTGCGGGTCCTTCGGCTTTGTCCAAGCGCAAGAGGTGCACATGTGCCCGCCCGCCTTGTTCTGGATTCGCAGGGTGTCCAGCGTCGAGGGCGAGGGGCGCGCTTCGGCCAGCACCTTGCCCATCCCGATTAGCGAGCCCCAGCCCCCCGCGCCGGCCTTATAGTGCGGCGTGTCGGGGCGTTGGCCAGCTGAGTCATTTTCGGTCATGGGATCGCTTTCATGCTGGCAGATCTGCGGTTGCGGGCTCATGCACGGGGCATCCGTTGAAGCGGGCGCGGAACTCCGACGACATCTGGTAGGTGTCGCGCCGGACCCGGTTCATCACGCCCAGCGGGCGATGCGCTGCAAGACCAGTCCAAACCGAGAAGCGCAAGCTGTCGTCCAAAGCGGCGCGTTCTGCCGTCCAAGCGGCTTGCGGGGCGGCCCGGATGCGGGCCACCGGTATCAACGGGCTCATATCTTCGCCCCAGACGACGGTAGCGTCTTCCACCGGCATGGTCGCCTCGTCGCGCAATAGCTGGACGCAGAACTCCCACTCCATCGGTGCCTGGCCAACATCACGGTTCATCGCCGCGCGGATGGCGTCCGGTTCGCCGCTGGCGTCGATTTCCTCTTCTGTATGCCCGGTCAGCGAGGCCGAAACCGGAACCACCGCAAACTTCGCCACATAGGCGCCGTAACGGAAGGCGGTCTGCGAATAATAGGTTTGACCCAGCGGGTGGACGTTCGGAGCACCGCCGAGGGCTTTCAATGTGCCGCTTTCGCCACCCACCGCCTCCAGCGCGGACTCTGCCGTACGCAGGACCGCCGACAGCGCTTTCTTTGCCCATTCCGCCCGGTTCGTGGTCTTCGCGAGAAGCTTCAGGTTGCCGAGAAAATCCTTGGCAGTAACAGCACCAAAGGCGGGCCCGTTGACGAAGATGAAGTCTTGGGTTGTCTCAGCCTCCGACCCATCAAGTCGTGGTCCGCTCACGTCAAGCACCTTTAGCGCAAACCCACGGGGAACGGAGATGCTGTCGCCAAGGATGTCGCCAGGAATGGTAGAGATTCGGATCAACGCGTCATGCCGTCCGGGACTTGCAAACAATCCTTGCGCAAGTTCAGGGGGCAGGTCGGACAACACTTCAAATTCTGCACGGATCCAGGCGTGGCCCTTGGCATGCACCGACCGGATCGCGTGGCCGCCATCCTCCGCAGTCGTCTGCAGTATGTTGCTCAGCGTGTCCGCGAGCTTGAGCTCCGTCTCCTTCTCGTCTTCTTCGGGCATTTCAAGGTCGTCGCGATACCAGACAGGTGGGTTCATGGTTTATCATCCTCAAATTCGTGCCGGCCGCCGCCGCGCCGCCTGCTATCCGATGGACTTGGATCCGATACTAACAGGCGAACAACGCAAAAGTTCCACAGTGAGACTCCTGTCCGTAATGCCGTCTGGCATTGCTTTTCTGTCATTTCACTCCAGCCCGAGCATTAATGCAGCAGGCCGCATTCTGAATAGCCCTTGGTTTCCTGAACGCGCTGCAGTTTCCGAGTCACATTAGGTGCCAAATCCGCATCCGCGCAGCTGGTCCTCAACGCCGCGAAGCGTTGAAGGAAATGTAAACATTCGCGAATGCCTAGAACCAGCCGCGATGCGGATCGTTGCATATCGGCATTGCTTTTCCGTCTTGCCAGAAAAGGTTGGAACAACATTTTGAAAACTTCCACCAAAACACCCAGTGCGCCCGAACCCCGCAAGGGGATGCCGGCTATCCCAACCACGCAATGGGCCAGACGCAGGACTGGATGGCCGAGATTTACCCGCTGTGGGTCGCCGCCCACGGTGTGATGATTGTGACCCCCGTGAACTGGTATCAGGTTTCCTCGCCCATCAAGCTGATGATGGACAGGCTGGTTTGCGCTGATGGTGGGAGTCCTGACCCGACACTCACGGACGGTAAAGATGCGGCTCTTGCCAAAAAACTTGAACTGAGCGGTTGGGATTATCCCCGCCATCTGGCGGGCAGGGCCTTTTCGGTCATCGTGCACGGCGATGTGGCGGGGGTGGAAAATGTCCGCCGCTCGCTTTCTGATTGGCTGAAATTCATGAAGTTTGTTTCGGCTGGCGGCAATTCTGAGGTTGACCGTTACATCGGCTATTGGGAACCCGCATCGGCCGGGCGGCCACCTTTCTCTTCACCCTCACTGCCCGGGAGGCCCTATGAGCCGCGATCTGACCCCTGATTTTGCGGCAGCGCTTGCCGACCGGGATGCGCCCGGTGATCTTCTTCGAAGGCATGTTTGCCTCTGGCCCGGTGCGGCTGTGGTCGGGCTTGGGCGAGATCGGTTGGGCCGGACAGTCCTGGTCAGGCGCGGGCGGACTGTTGGGGCTGGGCGCCATCGAGGAAACCTCGGAGGTTGTCGCGGGCGGCACTTCGGTCTCGCTGTCGGGCATTCCGCTCGATCTGGTACAGATGGCCATTGCCGAAGCGCGTCAGGGATTGCCGGGGAAGGTCTGGCTCGGCCTTTTGACACCCGAGCGTACGATCATCGCCGACCCGGTGTTGGCCTTTGCCGGGCGGCTCGATGTGCCCGAGATCACCGATGATGCCGACAGCTGCCGGATTACCATCAGCTACGAATCCCGGCTGATCGATCTGAACACGGCGCGCAGCTGGCGCTACACGCATGAGAGCCAGCAAACCCTGCATCCCGGCGATCTCGGGTTTGAATATGTCACTGCGATCCAAGACCGCGAAATCACCTGGGAACGAGGATGATGGAGGAACAGGCACGTGCGTTAGGCTGGGAACTGCGCCTTGCCGCCGCCGTTGAAGGCGCGCGCGGGCGGCCCTTTGTGTGGGGTCAGCACGATTGTGCGCTCTGGGCCTTCGATCTGCGCCGCGATCTGACGGGTGACGATGATATGGCCGCCCTGTGGCGCGGCCGTTACCGCACAGCGCGCGGAGCTGTGCGGCTGATGCGGCGGCTCGGCTGGTTGTCACTGGAAACCGCAGGCCGCGACCTGCTGGGCGAACCACTGCTGTCCCTCCACTTGGCTCAGCGCGGCGATCTCGTACTTGCCAATTCCGGCCTTGGCTTCGGCATCTGCCTCGGCGCGCGGGCGGCTGGGATTGCGTCCTCAGGGTTGGTCCTCGTCCCGCTTTCTGCCTGCGCGCTGGCTTGGCGCACCTGATTTTATCGTTCCAGCGTTCCAGCAGAAAGCCAGCTTCCCATGCCCTTCATCGTCACCGCCGTCACCGCCATCGCCGGGGCGATCTCCGGCGTGCTGGCCGCTGTGGCGGTATTGGAGCAGCCCTCGTGCGGCTGGGTGGCACCTTGTTGCTGTCCTATGCCAGCCAAGCCCTGATGCCGAAACCAAAAACCACCCTTCAGGCGCGGACGGTCACGGTGCGCGAACCGGTGGTGCCGCGCGACATGGTCTATGGCCGCACCCGCAAGGGCGGTGTCATCGTGTTCCTGCACGCCTCGGGTGCCAAGGACCAGTATCAAGATCGACACCGAAGCGATGGACAAGCTGCAATCCCTGCGCAACCACCTTGGCAAGCCGCTGATCGTGCGCTCCGGCTATCGCAGCCCCAGCCACAACCGTGCCGTCGGCGGGGCACCGGCCTCCAAGCACATGCTGGGTACCGCCTTTGATATCGCGATGGCGAACCACGATCCTGTTGCGTTCGAGGCGGCGGCGGCGAGGGCCGTGGGTTTCCTCGGCTTTGGCACCTATCCCCGCTTGGGCTTCATGCATATCGACCTCGGCCGGGCACGCAGATGGGGCGAACCCTTCCCGCTGCGCGCCACGCCATTCGTGCCGGAATCCCCGCCCGCCCGCGAAGTCCTCGCCGAGAGCCGCACCCTGAAAGGTGGTGGGGCGGCAGGCATTGCAACCGTCGGTGCCGCCGGTGTCGAAGTGGCGCAACAGGTGCTCACTGAGACCCAATCCGCCATCCTGCCGTTGCTGCCCTACCTCGACACCCTGCGCTGGGTGTTCATCGCGGTGGCGCTGATCGGCATTGTTGTCGAAATCCACGCCCGGATCGATGACTGGAAAAGGGGGCTGCGATGATGGGCTGGATCACAGCACTCCTCGCCAGCGAGCTTACGCGCAAATCGCTTGGCCTGCTGCTGGCATTTTTCACAATTATACCAACGGCCCTATCAACTGACCTCTGCGCAGGATCGTGAGGTTATGGAAGCTATGGCCTTGGGGTCGTTGGCGAAGAAGTTCCATGCGTTGCAGCAGGCGTCGACGATGTCGTTGTAGCTTTCGAAGACGCTGATGGCGAGTTTGTTGGCGCGCAGGTAGGCCCAGACGTTCTCGACCGGGTTCAGTTCCGGGCTGTAGGGCGGCAAGTTCAGCAGGGAGAGGTTGTCTGGGACGACGAGGGCGGCTGATCCATGCCAGCCCGCGCCGTCGAGGATGAGGAGCGCGTGGGCTCCGGGTGTGACATTGCGGGCGACCTCGGCCAAGTGGGCGTTCATCGCTGCGGTGTTGACGAAGGGCAGGACCAGCCCTGCCGCGGTGCCGCGCGCCGGGCAGACCGCGCCGAAGATATACGCCCATTGATAGCGCGTATCGCGGGGCGCACGGGGTCTGGTGCCGCGCCGGGCCCAGATGCGGGTGAGCGTGCCCTGCTGGCCGACGCGCGCTTCATCCTGAACCAGACTTCAAGCGGCTTGTCCCGTGCCCGCGCCGGGATCGCTGCCGCTACCGCTTCGGGGAAGTTTTTTTGAACGCCTCTTGCGCTTCCGGGTCCGACTTCGGGTGCTGGGGACGCACGGATAACCGCCGGAAACCCTGTGCTGCCAGTTGCTTGCCGACGCTGCGTTCGTGCAGCACGACGCCGAATTCCATCTTGATGCGGTGCTGCAGGTCGCGGCGACGCCAGCGCACCACGCCGTCGCGCACCGGGTCGGGACCGTCCTCGACCCAAGCCGCAAGCGTGGCCAGCTGCTCGGGTGCCAGCCGCCGGGCGCGCTGCGGCACCGTCCGGTTCACTCGCCCGAAGAGGCCCTCGGCATTGTAGCGGTGCACCCGTTCGGCGGGAAACCGTCCCCCGGAAGGTTTCCTGATCCGCCTCACCCCAGCGTCTGGCGGTCCATCCCGCAGGTCTCTGCCGCCGTCGCGCGGTCAACCCCCTCCAGCACCAGCGCGATCGCAAGCATCCGACGTGCCGCCCGGGCGTCCTTCGACCTGCCCGCCGCCCTGCGCAACTCCACAGCCGTCAGCTCCATCCGCGTGATCGCAATCCCTGCCATGCCCACCTCCTGATCATGAGGCCGCATTGACACAGAGATCGCAAGCTCTGGGAATCCCCAAAGAGTCAGGGACGAGGGCCGTTGGTATTATCCTGTTTTTGCTCAACCTCCGCCGCGCCGGTGAACGCACCGGACGGCTGGTGGAGCGTCTGCAATCAACGGAGAAAGCCAATGACATTCAACGCCAAATGCTGGACGCTGCCGCGCTTCGCCCTCGGGATCGCAGTGATCTTGTTGACCGGCTGCGCGACGGGCGTTTCTGATCGACGAGGAGGCACTTGCCCACCGGTGGTGGAGTACACCCCGACCGAGCAGGCTAGAACCGCCAACCAAATCGAGGCATTGTCTGACGACGCGGCAATCATTGGCTTGTTAAGCGATTACGCCGTCATGCGGGCGCAGGCACGAGCGTGCAGATGAAATGCGGGCCGGGCGATTGCGGTGCGGGAAGCGCCAGACGTCTCGACCGCGCGGTCAAGCCCGGCCCGTTTCACAGGTTTACGGTCTCAAGGAGCCGCAGCGATTCTCTGCGCGCTGATGATGCCATAGAGCATTGCCGTCTGTCGCGATTCGAAATGGGCACAATTGTGCACCTCCGGCTGGCGCGGTGCTTTTTGTAGCGCGACAAACTGGATGAGAACTGCGCGTCAATCTGGATGGTGATCGTGTGTCGCAGTGGATTGATGATTGCGGTTTTGGATGTCGCGCGCAAGTGGTGTTTTGGGTGTAGATTGACGCGGCGCGTCAATCAGGTTGGGTTTTGAGTGTCGCCCGGGAGGCTGGCCGACCTGGCCCTCGCTGCTGGTCGATGGCTTCGCGCCTGCGGTAACTTTCGACGTTGAGTTCTAGGATGGTTGAATGGTGCACGAGCCTGTCGACGGCGGCCAAAGTCATCGCCGGGTCGGGGAAGATGCGGTTCCAATCCCCGAAGGGCTGATTTGCTGTGATGGCGATGGAGCGTCGTTCGTATCGGGCGCTGATCAATTCAAACAGAACGCTGGTTTCGGGCTGATCCTTGGTGACGTAGGCGAGGTCATCGAGAATGATCAGGTGGTATTTGTCGAGCCGAGTGATGGCGGCCTCGAGAGCAAGTTCGCGGCGAGCGACCTGCAGTTTCTGGACCAGATCGGTGGTTCGGGTGAAGAGCACGCGCCAGCCATTCTCGATCAGGCCAAGGCCGATGGCAGCAGCCAAGTGGGTTTTGCCGCCGCCAGGCGGTCCGAACAGGATCAGGTTGGCGCCGGCCTCCAGCCAACTGTCTCCGGCGACGAGGGCCATGACCCGGGCTTTGGAAATGGTTGGAACGGCGTCGAAGTTGAAGCCAGCCAACGTCTTGCCCGGCGGCAGGCGGGCTTCGGCGAGGTGGCGTTCAATCCGCCTTTGCCCTCCTTCAGCAATCTCGTGTTCCGCAAGGGCAGAAAGCAGTCGTGCGGCGGGCCAGCCTTCCTTGTCGGCGCGTTCGGTGAAGGCGGACCAGAGATGCTTTATGGCCGGAAGGCGCAGTTCATTGAGCAAGAGGTTCAGACGCGCTGCATCGATGGGATCCGAGGCGGTCATGCGGCTTCTCCTGTCGGCAGGGCAGCCAGAAGGGCGTTGTAGTCGCTGAGCGGGCTGATCAGCACGGTGATGTTGGGCAAGTTGGCAGGATCAGGTGAGAAGCGTTCACGCAATGCCGCCATATCCGGCAGCGCACCTTCCGCCAACAGTTCGGCAATCAGCGTGGCCAGTTCGGCCTCGCATCCCCGGTCATGGGCCAAAGCGAGAATATCGACGGTGAGCTTGCAGGCCGCCTTCTGGGGCAGCGCGACAATGGCGGCGTCATAAAGCTGGCGGTAGGCATCACGCGGAAAGAGCTGATCGCGGTAGACCAGACCGGGCAGCGTCATCGGCTTGCGTCGCAGGGCATGGATCACATGGTGGTAATCCACGATGTGGCCGCGCTTCCCATCACCATATCCCCGACCGCGCTCCAGCGTCAGCAAATGGGTGGCCCCGAGGTAGAGGTCGAGCCTGTCATCATGCAGCTGGACGCGCAGGCGGTGGCCGATCAGGCGGGATGGCACGGTGTAAAAGACCCGCCTGAGAATGAAGCCGTCGGACGAGGTGACGGTGACATGAGTCTCTTCGCCGTCCGTGGTGCGGCGGGCCGGCAACGGCCGAAGCACAGCCCGTTCGGCATCGATACGCTTGCGATTGTGGGCATTGCGCCGACCACAGAACTCATCGAGAAACTTTCGATATGCGGCAAGATCGCCGAAGTCGGGCGTCCCGCGCAGCAAAAGAGCATCCGCGATAGCCCGCTTCAGGTGCCCATGCGGGCCCTCGATCGCACCATTCTCATGCGCGACACCACGGTTATCGCGGCTTGGGGTCATGGCATAATGGGTGCACAGTGCCTCGTAGCGCAGCGTCCAGTCGGTGTCAGCATCGCGTTCCAGATTGCGGAACGCGGCCGACAAACTGTCACTCCGATGCTCACGCGGCGCCCCGCCCAATACCCAAAGTGCATTCTGCAAGCCTTCGGCCAATGCCACGAAGCTCTCACCGCCCAGCACGACATGGACATGTTCGAAGCCGCTATAAGCCAACCGGAAGTGATAAAGCCGATGGATCAGGGGCTGGCCCGCGACCGTGACGCCCAAATCGGCCATGTCGGTGAAGTCCGACAGTCCCATGCGACCGGGCTCTTGAACCTGACGAAAAATGACCTCCCGCTCGGCACCGTACAGGGCCCGCCAATGGCTGATGCGGCGCTCAAGGGTCCGCCGAATTCCCTCGCCCAGTTCCGGGTGGCGGCGCAGAACCTCCCCGAGAACTGCCACGGATCGCAACCCCGGTGCCGCTTCCAGCATGGGCACGACCTCTGTGTCAAAGATCCCCGCCAAGGGATCGGGCCGCCGCCGGTCACGTGGCGCCCGCTTGAGCGACGGCGGCCGTGGGTCCTCCCCAAGCCGGTAACCCGTGGCCGTGCTGAAACCCGCCTTGGCGGCCGCGACGCGCGTCGTGTCGGTTGATCGATACTTCATGAATAGCCTCATCTGATGATCGGTTACATGACGGCCAGACATGGGCTCTACCTCTTCGAGGAGAAAACCCCACCCTAGCCGACTGCGATCACCCGATCGCCAGAACCCTCAAGTCCTAGCCGTCGTTGATGTTGGAACCCCGCTCGGGCTACGCCCTCCCGGCGTTCCAACATCAACGACACTTTCTCATCCAGATTGACGCGCGACTCTCATCTTAGAGCAAGTCACCTTCAATCGGGACCATATCCTGCGGCTTTGAAGTAGTTTCTGCATTCCTGGCTATGGAATAGATCGCAGACTGCACCGACGGCGGTCCAGAGGGCTTGGTACGT
>NZ_JAFCTX010000049.1:0-26281 GCF_049896245.1 Cypionkella sp. TWP1-2-1b2
GCATGGAGCGCCGTTCGACCCCAATGTCCCCGAAACCGACGAACTCAAACTCGCAGTCCTCAAGCTCGCGAAGAAGTGGAAGCCGACAAAAAAGTAGGCAGGTTCACCGGACGCTTACATACATAAGGGGCACTGACTTATCGCGATCACAGTTTAAGCGTGAAGAGTTTTAGTGGGCTTCGTGGACGCTGTAAGAACCTGTCTGAGTGCGAAATATGCAACATATGAAGGCCGCGCTGCGCGTTTGAAGTATTGGTAATTTTCGCTGTTTTATCTGCTGATGCTGCTGGCCTTTGGTGCGTTCGGCTTTGTACTGAGTAGCGGTTCCAATGTCAGGGCAGACAACCTGCACTCGTTTGCGCCCTTGATCATCGTGATTTTGGCGATGATTATTCCCACCATCTCTGTGACCGTCCGGCGTCTGCATGATCGCGATATGTCGGGGTGGTGGTGTCCTGGATTTATCGCGCAAGTTTCATTCCATGGTTGGCAAATTGATCAATCTGGCAACATTGGTTCTCTATGCCCTGAAAGGCACGGCGGGACCCAATCGTTTTGGCCGTGACCCTCTCGGCGTTGAACATAACGCTGAAATCTTCTCCTGAATTTGCGCCAGCTTGTCGCATTACTTTGCTTTTGAATAATCGCAGGTGCAGGCGTGCCGCCGGGTGTCGCGCAAGAAGTTGACTTTGAGGGACAGAGGGTCGTCGCACCCAACGCAGCTCGGGATGCGGCAGGTCAAGGCCGCGCGGATGCTTTGACTGACGCTGGGTTACAGGTCCAGATTGTCTACTTGCAAAAGTTTGACGGCAGTACTGAACAAAAAGACTCACCAAAAATCGTGATTGGGAAATCCGCTGAACCTTTGGCCCGATCGCGATGGCTTTGGTCGTGTGGCGCTGATCGCAGCTTTGGCGGTGTGGGTATATATCTCTGGCGAAGCACTTTGGGCACCTGACATTGCCGAAACTGCAAGCAAAGTTGTGCAGGCACCTAAAGGCTGGCAGCAAAGTGAAGCGGATTTACTCGAAAACCGCTCGCTGACGCCGATTGCCCAGATGGCTGACAGGCGGGCGGCAGTGGTGCGGTTCCTGAGGCTGTGTTTGTTGCACACGGCGGACGCAACAAAAACTGGTTTCAAACGTTCGGACACCGAGCGGGATGCATTTGGGTGCGTGCCGCTGCACTGGTCCGGGTCGGGTTATCTCAAACGCCTGCTGATCGCCGCCGAGCTTGCCCATTATGGCGGGCGCAGCGTTGATGAGGCAACACTTCAAACCTTGATCGAGGGCGCACGCGGAGTATTGCCGTGTCAGCGAGGTGGCAATGTCTAGCGGCCTGACATTTGCTGGCGTCGCCGCCGTGCTCTTTGGTCGGCGGGCTGGCGTTGCTGAAAGCTGCAACGGGCGGGATGGCGCTGGACCGCTCTGCGCATTTTGCTGATCTACGATTTGAACCTGAACACCGAAGATCAGCCCGCGACGTCAGGGCAAGAACAACCGGGTCAAAGCACGTTGCGCGAATTGGACAGCGATGTGCTTTACAGCAAAGTCACTGGGCTTAAGACGCTGGTTGTGCTGCCGAAATGGCGCGGTGCGATGCGGTTTGGCCCAGTGCAACAGGTGGCAGAGGATCGGCTTGAAGTCTCGAAACTGGCGGCGATTGATGCCAAGGCTCGGTTGATCCGACTGTCGCGCAATGACGGGCGGAGGGTGGCTGAGTTCACGCTGACGCGGCTGCAGAGTCTGGCGCAGCAGACTTTTGGCGCGGGTGCGGCAACGGGGCAGGCTTCGGGCTGGGGGTCAAGCCGCACTCGACCAGCTCAATGCCAAATTCACCCGGCAAAATCCCGAAGACGCAGCGGAATTGCGCGCCTGCGTCGATGTTTTGCAATCTTCGGCAGGCACGCTGCAGCCTTCAGAGTTGCGCCGCATACTTGATCGCTTCGCAGAATTACTGGAAAGGCTGACGCATGGACTTGGCTGAGTTTCAAACCCTCATCGCATCGGCGCGCACCGAGATCGGCAAAGCGGTGCAGGGGCAGGATGCCTTGACCGATCTGTTGCTGGTTTCGGTGTTTGCGCGCGGTCACTGTCTGGTTGAAGGCCCGCCGGGCACTGCGGAAATCACGATTTTGACGCGCCATGCCGCCCAGCCGTTGGAGTTTGAGGCGCGCGGCAAAGGCATCGAAAAGGTGCTATCAGCGGCGGAACTGGCGGCGGGCAAAACTTGGGGGATGGCATCCGGTTGGACCCAAACATCCTGACCTATATCGTCGATCTGGTGCGGGCGACCCGCAATGACGGCGATATCAGCCATGGGGCCTCAACGCGTGCTGCGGATGCTTTGGCCGGGGCTGTGCGCGCCCGTGCGGCGGTCGAGGGGGCATGGATTATGGCCTGCCAGATGATGTGAAGGCGCTTATGGTGCCGGTGCTGTGCCATCGGCTTGTGTTGAGCCTTGTTGGCGAGATTGAGGGCCGGCCCGCCGAAGCCGTTCTGGCGAATATCCTGAACCGCGTCGATCCGCCGCGCTGAATGAGACCCGCGCCGCGCCTTATCACTTTGGTCTTGCTCTGTGCCAAGCTGACAGTGCTGCTGGCGCTTGCAGTATGAGACCCTGCCGTCCCCGTGCTGGTGATGTGGTCGGCTTTGCTCGTGCTCGTGATGATGGATGCGCTGGCGTCGATTGCGCCGCGCGCGATCACTGTCGAGGTGAGTTTGCCGAAAACCGGCATGGTGGGGGTGGATGCACCTTACACAGTGTCGCCGAAGCGCAAGACGGGTGCGGCCTTGCTTGCCAAACTGTCTCTGCGCTTCGATCTGGATGCGGCGCTGGGCGATGGCGTTATGGTTGATATTGCCTGCGACGGGCCGTCTTACGCCATCAAGGACCATCTGCCGTTGCTGAAGCGTTGGCTGCACAAGGTCCGTGCCTTGCACCTGAAATGGCCGTCGCGCGGGGGCTTGCTTGAGGTGGTATCCCGTATGCCGCTGTCGCAGGAGATCACCGTGGTGCCCGATGTGACCGCAGTGATGTCTGCACAGATCCAAGCGCAGATGTTTCCCCTGCTGGAAGGCCAGAAGGGCAAGCGCATCATCGGGATCAAGGTGATCTCGACCGATAGCCGCGCTTTGGGGGTACATCAGGGTGTCGCGCGCAACATGTTGAAATGTTTCGAGATTGTTGCGTCCTTGGGCTTGGTTTTGCAATGGAACTACACTTCGACCGCGCAGTCGTGGATTGCCGCTGCGATCCTGTTGGCCGGGACCCTGTTCGTCGTGATCTATCCGATCTGCAACAAACGCAAGCAGCGGTTGGGCGATGTGGTGGCGGGCACCTTGGTGATCGTAAAGCCAAAAGCCATTCTGCTGGATGACCTTGCTTTGAGCGAAGCGCAGGGCGGATTTACCCTTGATCAGGCGCAACTGGACATCTACGGCAGTTACGAGTTGCAGACCCTAGAGGCAATTTTGCGCGACCCGTCGAAAAGCCAGCTTCATGCCGCAGAGCTTGAGAAAGTCGCCAAGGCGATTGCGCGCCGAATCGGCTATTCCGAGCACGCCATTGGTGCCGACCCGCGGCCTTTTCTGATGGCGTTTTACCGTGAGCAGAGAGAAAGGTTGGAAAGCCGATTGCTTTTTGCCGAGCGGCGGCAGGATAAGTACCACAGCAATGCGCCAAGGCCGAAGTAGTTTGCGATCAACTTTGAAGTGAGAGCGGCGATGAGTTGGATCGAAGTACATGTCTTGGCGCTGATCCATCATTACGGTGCGGGCGCGTTGTTTGTGTCGCTTGCGCTAGAGACTTTGGGGCTGCCATTGCCGGGAGAAACTGCGCTGATCTTGGCCGCAACCTTGGCCGGGGCAGGCAAGATCAGCATTTGGGCGGTGGCGATTGCGGCATGGTGTGGCGCGGTTTTGGGCGACAATATCGCCTATTTCATTGGCCGCAGATATGGCCGGGTGGTGGTGACCAGCTACGGTGCGCGCTTTGGTGTGACCGAAAGCCGCTATGCCAAAGTGGAGGCGGTGTTCGCGCGCTATGGCCCGCTGATGGTGATTGCGGCACGGTTTGTGGTGTTACTGCGCCAGATGAACGGGCTGGTGGCGGGGACAGCAGGGATGCATCGGCTGAGTTTTCTAGCCGCCAATGTGGTGGGCGCGGCGCTTTGGGTCGGGTTTTGGACCATGCTGGCCTATCACTTTGGCCATTCGGCGACGATACTGCCGTTTATTGGGCGACATATCGGGTTGGTCGCTTCAGTGCTGGTAACCTTGGCTTTTCTGGGCGTGTTGGTGGGTTATGTCCGCTTGCGTAGTAGGCCCAAGCCGTAACGGCTTGAGCCCTTGGCATTGGGTTATTCCATAAACCAGCCGTGGCTGACGATCATCGACTGGCCAGTCAGCGCATTGGTCGGGAAGGCGGCGAACAGGTGGGCGATCTCGGCCACGTCTTCGACCGTGGTGAATTCTTTGTCAACGGTGCCGCCGAGCATGATTTTATTCACCACATCTTCCTCGGAAATGCCCAAGGTCTTGGCCTGCTCGGGGATTTGCTTTTCCACCAGCGGGGTTTTCACAAAGCCGGGGCAGATCACGTTCGAGCGCACGCCGTGTTCCGCGCCTTCTTTGGCGATGACGCGGGCGAGGCCCAGCAAGCCATGCTTGGCAGTGACATAGGCCGATTTCAGCGGTGAGGCTTCTTTGGAATGCACCGAGCCCATGAAGATGATTGAACCCGACCCGGCCTTATACATATGCGGCAGGCAGGCCTTTGAGGTCAGGAACGCGCCGTCGAGATGGATCGACAGCAGCTTCTTCCAGTCGTCGAACGGGAAGTCTTCCAACTTATGCACGATCTGGATGCCCGCGTTCGACACCAGCACGTCAATCTGGCCCCATTGGTCAATCACTTGCTGGATGCCTGCGTTGACAGCGGCCTCGTCGGTCACGTTCATCTCAACGCCAATGGCTGTACCGGGGCCTTTGGTGGTGAGTTCAGCCGCGGTGGCTTGGGCGGCATCCAAGCGCAGATCGGCGATGACAACTTTCGCACCATCGGCGATGTAGCGTTCGGCGATGGCTTTGCCGATGCCACTGGCCGATCCGGTGATGACGCAGACTTTGTCGTTAAGGCTCATGGGGAAGGACATGTTCAAGCTCCTGTGGTGAAGGGAGTTAGCGGTTTGGGGCGAGGTAATCATGCACCACGCGGCCCAGACCAAGGGTAAGGTCGGTGAGGATATGGGTGGCAGACAGCACTTCACGCACCGGCAGTTGAGTCAGCGGGGCCATCGCGTGATCATGCAGTTCCAGCCCGGCGGGGCCTTCCCATGCGCCTTTGACGGCGATGTCTTCCAGTGAATATTCGACCAGTTCGCAGATGCGCGGGGTGCAATCGACATGCGGGATGATTTTCAGCAGGAAGGTGGGGGCCTTCAGGCTTTCCAGCACCTTCGCGGTATCAATCGCGCGGTGTTTGTAACCCATTGTGGCGCAGGCGACCTGCACCGAGCCGACATCAAGCGTGCCCACGAGGGTGTCTTTCTCAACCCGCATCCGGGGTTCGGCGAGTTTCTTCGGAAAGCCCCAAATCTCACGGCCGCCCGCGATGGGGCTGTCGTCGTTGAGAAACATCGCATGGACATAGCTGCCTTTGCGGCCATTGAATTCAACCGGGATGACTTGCCCGGTTTCGGTGTAATCGCCAAAACCAGTGCTGTCGGGCATCCGGATGAATTCGTATTTCACGATCGGGTCGATGACCTGCAAAGGTTCTGGCACCACTGCGCGCAGGGCTTCCATATCGGTGCGGTAGGTGATGATGAAAAACTCGCGGTTCACAAAGCGGTAGGGGCCTTTGGGGTAGGACGGGCTGGTCAGCGGCATCGCGAAGGCGTTGCGGGTTACATCGGTGATTTTCATGGGGCGCATCCTTTTGGGTTAGCGATTTGAAAGGTCAAACACCTGCACGCACTCGGTCGCGCGGTGGCGGTTCTTCCAATCGGGATGGTTGACGGTATGCTCTGCATCGGCCTTTCCCGCGTGCCAGTGATCCAGCATCGAGGTGCGGGAGAATTCGTAATCCTTTGAACCGCCTTCATATTGCGTCGGCCGGTAGATCAGATGTGCGATGGTGATATGCGGATCGGTACTGCCTTTCAGCAAAGCCTGCGCGTCGGTATCAGACTTCATCTCGGGTGGTAGTTTGTCATACAAGCGCCGGGCGGCGGCGCTGGTATCGTGCAGGCGCCGCATCATATCGGTGTTGAACCGGGTGCGGCTGGAGAAGCGGATTTCCTTCTCGCGCACTTCACTATGCCAGACCGAAGTGGGCAGCGTGCCGCGTGCGTTGAACAGATCAACTTGAAACACGCAGAGATCGGCCTGCGATTTCTGCTCGTCCATCACATATTGCAGCGGCGTGTTGGAAACCAAACCGCCGTCCCAGTAATAGGCTCCATCAATCTCAACCGCCGGAAACCCCGGCGGCAAAGCGCCCGAGGCCATGATATGCTCGGGGCCAATGCGTTGCTTGGCGGTGTCAAACCACGTCATATTGCCGGTTTCCACATTGACCGCACCAAGGCTGAGGCGGACCTCGCCGCTGTTGAGGCGGTCAAAATCGACCAAACGTTCCAGCGTGGCGCGCAGCGGGGTGGTGTCATAGAAACTGCTGGCACCTGTGGTGCCCTCTGGCATCAGGGCGGCGGGGGGGAAGCGCAGATCGAAAAAGCCGGGAACACCTGCCAGCGTGGTGGCCGAGGCACTGAACTGGTTCAACAAAGCCCGCGCCCAGATGCCGTCAAGTAGGGTGGCAGGCAGGGATTTAGAACTGGCTTGCTCCCAAAACTCCCGCAGCTTTTCGACGCGCTGATCTGGCGGGTTGCCCGCGATGATGGCAGCATTGATCGAGCCGATGGAGATGCCCGCCACCCAAGAGACGTGGCGGGCTTGGTGGGCCAGTCCTTCATAGGCTCCGGCTTGATAGGCACCAAGTGCGCCGCCACCTTGCAGCACAAGCGTGACATATTCTTCGGAACTGGCGTTTGATTTAGCGGGAGTGCGGGCCATCACGAGGCTCCTTTCAGGGTCAGATCAGCGACAAGCGGCAAATGGTCCGAGGCGCGTCTTGCCTCGGGCGTCAGAACGGCCCTGATGTCGTGCAGGGTGAAATCATCAGTCAGCGCAATGCGGTCCAGAGCGGCGACAGGCTTGCGCGCGTGAAAGGTAGGCGGGCTTGGTAACACCCGGAAGTCAGGGCCGAGGCCAGCCAGATGCGACAGGCCGGACCATTCATTGAAATCCCCCGCGACAAGCCGGGCGCTGATCTGCGAATGACCAGCGAAGGCGCGCAACGCTGCCAGTTGGCGGCGACGCGACGCACGGATCAGGCCCAAATGCGTGCCGATCACACCGATGTCCCGACCTTCAAAGTGCAGATCCACCATCACGGCCCCGCGCGGCTCTAGCCCCGGCAGGTCGATGTGGGCGGTGGACAGCACTTCAATGCTGTTGCGGATCAGAATGGCATTGCCGTGCCAGCCCAGACTGTCGCGGCCATGCGCGAACACCACCGGGCGAAAGCCGCGACCGTCGAACAACGCGGGGGGCAGGGAAGGTGGGCGCAGGCCCAGCCGCATATCAGCCTCTTGCAGCACCACAATATCGGCATCCAATGCCTCGATCACCCGCATAGTGCGCTCAGGATCGCGACGGCGGTCGTTACCCAGCGCTTTACGGATATTGTAGGTGGCGACACGTAAGAAAACTTTAGTCACAATATCGGGGCCCCCAGCCGGAAAATTCCCTCGATAAATCGGCGAGGCAGGCTTGGTTTGACAACGCCTTGGGAGCAGCGTGGCTCCAGTGCCCTGAACCAGTCGCGCAGGGCGGTGACGGTGGCGGCATCGTAAAGCATCAGCGCCGATTCAAAGTTCAACAACATGGACCTGACATCGAAGTTCGCCGAGCCGACCCAAGCCAGATCGTCGATTATCCCGGCCTTGGCGTGCAGCATGCCCTGCCGCAATCGCAGGATCACGCAGCCCGCCGCGTGCAAATCTCGCAGATAGGCCCCGCGCGCGAGGTCGGCCACCCATTGGTTCGATGTCTGCGGCAGTATGATCCGCACATCCACCCCGCGCCGCGCCGCAGTACCCAACGCTTGCAGCAGGGCCTCGGTTGGCAGGAAATAGGGCGTGGTCAACCAAATCGAGCGTTCGGCGCGGTGGATGGCGCAAACCAGCGCGTCATGCAGCGCATCGTCGGGGGTGTCGGGTCCAGACGGCACCAGTTGCGCGGTGACAGTTCCTGTGGGGATGTTTTGTGCGATCAGAGCCCCGTGCGCTGCACCAATCACATCCCAATCAGCCGAAAACACGTCGATATAGGTCTGTACTGCCGGACCTTGCAGACTGAAGCTGAGGTCGATCCAATCCTGCCCCTCCACAAGATAAGCGTCGCCAATGTTGCGCCCGCCCGCCCAAACATCGGCGAGATCCGCAATCACCATCTTGCGGTGATTGCGCAGGTTGAGATGGCCATTGCCGACCCGATGCAGAAACGGCGAGAAATACCGCACCTCGCCCCCTGCTGCGCATAACCGCTCCAGCGCCGCTTTCGGGCGGTGCAGCGCGCCTAGCCGATCAAGGATCAATCGAACCGCAACACCTGCTTCAGCCCGTTCGATCAGCGCCGTGATGAAATCGCGGCCCGAGGTATCGTCATCCAGCAGGTAAAAGGTGATGTCGAGCCGGGTCTTTGCCTGCGCAATGGTGCGAAACAGCGCCGTACCGGCGACTTCCGGTGTAAAATGCAGAACCAGAGCGTTCCCATCCGAGGCGGCAGGAATTCCGAAAGCTTGCAACACCTTTGCGACGGGTTGCGGTCTGGGCGTGACCTGACACATCGGGGCAAACCTGATCGGCGGAAACCGCGCGCTTTGCTTGCGAAACCCCAGCGCCAGAAACACCGGGATCGCCACATAGGGCAGCAGCAGAATGAACAAGAGCCAAGCTGCAGCTGATTGTGGCGAACGGCGTTGCTGCACGACGAACAGCATCGCAAGGCTGATCATAACGACACCCAGCACGATCAGGAAATGGGAAGCCAGCCAGATCACCGCATTGCCTCCGTTTACACCCGTAAAATTGAGCGACTGTGGTTGCCGATACCGCATGCAGGACTCGGCGCAGCCTTGTCTGCCGCAACATGACCCTCTGCCGGCTACGCGCAAGGCCGAGTTTTCAATAAGCACGAAAACGTGGTTTGCGCGTGAAGCGGTACCGTGCCGCGTCTTGTCGCTTGAATTCCCAGCAGACAATGCTATCAGCCGCTTGTTCGGGATGCAGGGCTGGCGGATACGCTGGCTGACTGCAGACCAAGCACGGAAGTGTGGCCGAGTGGTTTAAGGCTCTAGTCTTGAAAACTAGCGTAGGTGGAAGCCTACCGTGGGTTCGAATCCCACCGCTTCCGCCACATATAAGTCATTGATTTTACTTGGTATTATATGAAACTTTTTTACCCGACCTTTCAGGCCCATAGGAAATTGTGGCAGGTGGAGAGACAAGAATCTCCCCTTCTGAATCCGCCCGTTTGGAGCATCCGTCTCTGCCCCGCCCATGTGGCGGTACGGTTTGCCGGGGGTGCGTATGGCCCCCACGTTGACTTTCTATCGAACGGAAGCTGACGTAAAAAAAGCGGGCGGCGCATATTTCGGAAGTACGCAGGCGCGCACCCGCGAAATCCAACGTTATGCGGTGGTTCGCGTGATCACGACCGAACCACCCATGATGACATCGGTGTGGCATCCCCCAGAAACCTGAAGTCCGTTCACCTCACTGTTTACAGCGCGGCGAGGATTTCACGTTGCTTCTGCCAGTCCTGCGGCAATTGACGCCGCTTGAACCAATCTGAGGTGAAGCCGATTGGTTGGGTTCCGGCGGTGATCTGCCCGACAATTTCTGGAGCGAGAAAGGCAAGGCCGATCATATGCTGAATGCGGCTTGTCGTAACCTTTTCCCGTTTTGCCACGTCACCGACGGTAGCACCTTTACGGATGGCGTCATACCAACGATGGGCGGCAAGAACATTACGGATCAACACGGCATCGGGACTGGGTGTGGCGGCGGCGAGGCCGAGAATAATCTTCGTTTCGACACCCCGGCGCTGCGTGCGAAAGGGTGCTACGATGCGCCGACCTTGCGAACTGATGCGGTCCGGCGCGATACCAAGACGATCAGCCAGAGTTTTGCGATCCATGCGGATTGCGATGCTGCCCTGACGGAGATCTGCTCGTCGCAAGACACTGGCCCAGAGGGTGACGTCGCTGTTGGGGCTACAGTCGTTGGCGATCTTCTGAATGCGGGCCTGCAGGCCGGGAATTTCCGACGCGTTGAGGTGTTCCACCAAGGTCGTCACGGCCGCAGGTTTCATCAAATGATCCCGCAGAATGCAGCCTATGGCGGCTTCGATGTGGTGGCCCGGGAGGCGCCATGCATCGGGATGATCTGTTCGAACGCCCATCACAAGACGGCGTGAAACGTAGTATCGCAGCCGCCTGCCGTTCTTTTGCGAATGGCTCGGTGTCAGGCGATCCCCCGTCTCGTCGAACAGCTTGCCGATGAGGGGAGAGATGGAACCAACGGTTTTCTTGCCCCTGTCCCGCGTAGCATCGGTCGTAAGATGCGCCTGAACCTGCTGCCAGAGATCGGGTGCGATGATCCCCGGATGCTGGCCATCATAAATTTTGGCGATATTATACTTGACGTACCCACGCGAAAGCCTTAGATATAAGGCATAGCAAAGAGGTTACGTCATGTCTGTTCTGTCCCGCCCCGAATTTCACAATGAAGAAGCAGCGTACGCTTACGTTGAGGCGCGGGTATGGGCTAACGGTCGCGTATGCCCTCACTGCGGCGAAACAGAGCGCACAAGCAAGATGGGCGGCAAGTCTACCCGCATCGGCACCTATAAGTGCTACTCTTGCCGCAAGCCCTTCACCGTCAAAATCAACACCATCTTTGAAAGCAGCCACGTCGCAATGAACCTGTGGCTTCAAGCGATCTACCTGATGTGTGCCAGCAAGAAGGGTATCAGCAGCAACCAGCTTCACCGCACCCTTGGCGTGACGCTGAAAACTGCTTGGTTCATGTCTCACCGCATCCGCGAGGCAATGCGCGACGATAGCCTTGCTGGCTTTGGTGCTGGCGGCGGCGTTGTCGAGGTTGACGAAACCTTCATCGGTCGCGAACCCGGCATGGTCAAGAAAGCCGCCTATCACCACAAGATGAAAATGCTGACACTTGTGGACCGCGCCACGGGCCGCGCAAAGGCAATCGTTGTCGACGATCTGAAAGTAGCAACCCTTTTGCCGATCATCAGTGAGAACATTGCGAAAGAAGCCACGATCTACACTGACGAAGCAAAGCAGTATACGCGCATCGGTCGCGTGTTTGCGCACCATGACTTCACCACCCATAAAGCTGGTGAGTATGTTCGCGGCGACGTTCACACAAACACTGTCGAAGGCTATTTCAGCATTTTCAAGCGCGGCATGAAGGGCGTTTACCAGCACTGCGGTAAGCGTCACCTGCATCGCTACGCGGCAGAATTTGAGTTCCGATACAACAACCGCATAGCGAACGGCTTCAACGACGACGCACGCGTTGAATTCGCGATTCAATCTGTTGTTGGGAAGCGACTTACATACGCGCAATAACTAAACGCAACCGCAACGACAGCAATTGAGTCATTTCGCAATGGTACGCAGTGGGAAAATGAATCATTAGTTGATTCGGAAGTGGTGGCAAAACCCCTAGGAAGGTGATGGGAAACCGTCGCGTCTACCTCGTCCAAAAGAAAGGGGGCGGTTGCCCGCCCCCGATATTGTGACCGCAAGGTCAGATGACGGTCTGGGAATCTGGCGGCAGTTCGATCCTGAATGCCTTTTTCCCAAACCACTTAGCCCAAATTTTGCGACCGTCTTTGGTCGTGATGTAAGGGCGGTAGATGACGACCTTGTCGTCGCTTGCGTGTGCCATGATGTATCCTATTCATGGTTATCAACCGCTCCCTCAGACAGCTTCCAACGGCATTCATCTGAGGGGGCGGACCTACTGAGCATCACTCCTCATGAGAAAACACTCGTAGCTCGGATAGGATGAACCGTTGCAGGTGAATCCTTAATGCTTGAAAGCCTATAGGCTGCGCCGTCATAGGTGACGACACCGTCATTCTTGAGCCTGCTCAAGAGGCTGGAGACTGTACCACGCTCAAGGGAAACACCGTTCTTGGCGGCTCGCTCCACAGCACCTGTTGCATTGATGCCAACAACGCCAGCATCTTCCAACATTGCCAAGATGGTTTGCTTAACATTCGATCTCGGAGCGCGAAGTGTTACTTTGGGTTCACCCCTGGCTTCCCTGATCATATCTAGTATCAGAGCTTCCTGCGCCTTTATTTTGTCGTGCTCTCTACTCACTCGGTCCAGTTCACGCTGAATATCTTCAAGCCTGCCTTGAAGGCTTTGCATAGTTGGTCCTCTTGCCATATCCTTTACTCCGAAGTGGTGGCCCCGGCGGGGATCGAACCCGCATACCCTAGGAAGGTTTCGGTTTTAAAGACCGCTGCGTCTACCATTTCGCCACGGGGCCGTTTCTAGATCATGCGCGGCAAAGGTTCCGCGTGACAACATCTTGTGGTATTCGGGGGCTATGAGTCAACCTTGCAGCTAAACACTGTGCGTTAAAGTTTTGAACTCACTTTAAATGGAGCGTTATCATATGCTTAACAAAGCCGACAACAATCAATCACAAAGAAATGCTTTTGAAGAAACAGCGCGCGCCGTTGATGCCGATAAATCTGACGACGCCTTGGACCGAATCATGGGAAAGCTGGACCTGAAAAAGAGGCCAGAGAAAAAGGAAGCCGACGATGGCAAATCTAGTTAAGAGTGCCAGAAGTGGGGTCCTGATGGTTCGGGCTTTGTTGCATTTCAAGGGCCTTGCCAATCGCCTGAGCAAGATCAGCGGCGGCAGCAGGACTGCACCTAATGTGAGCAGTGGTTACGCGGCGAACCTCAACAGTCCCATCTTCTGCGGTGTCCAGGGCGTTGGCAACCAACTCAATCTGGATGGCCCCGTAAAGGTGACCAAAGGCAGAGACCCCGTCAAAGTACACGAATAAATCTTCCGCCATCGCCACCCCCACACAATATCATGTGGTCAGGCTGGCACACCCTACCTGATTCTGCAATGGGTACGCAAAGTATAATATCGCCAAATTTAAAGGGAAACCCGCCGCAGCCCATGCCTAGCGAGGACTTGGTGGAGCAGTGCCCGGCCCATGCCGCAACATCCGATCCAGCGACAGCGACTAGATATAGCCCATGCTACATCGGGTCGTACCATCTCAAGTAGCCGATCCTTAGCAGGCAAATTCGGTTCTGTGAAATGATTTGTTTCGCGGGCTCACGGTGAGTGCCGTAATGTCGGCCTGATAAGTATCGTACAACTCCCAGGGACCGGCCTTAGATGGAGTATAAATTCCCTGTTCCGCTCGGCAGGGAAAATCACCCGTAACCCGACGGAAAAGGCTGCATAATTTTGAGTTTCGTCCCAACATTTTGCGATAATTTTGAGAAATTCACTGTTTTTGGCAAATAACAGGGAATTCGTGCGAGACTGGATTGCTCAAGACTGGCTCCTCCGCCACATATAAGTCATTGATTTAAATTGATATTGCCTGTCGTCTTTTCACTAGACCTTTCGAGACCTTACGGCATTGTGGCAGGTGGAGAGACCAGAATCTCATCTTCTGAATCCGCGCGTTTAAAGCATCTGTCTCTGCCCCGCCCATGTGGCGGTACGGTTTCCCCGGGGCGCGCATGCCCCCAGCATTGACTTTCTATCGAAAGGAAGCTGACGTAAAAAAGTGGGCGGCGCATATTTCGGAAGTATGCAGGCGCGCACGCGCGAAATCCAACGTTATGCGGTGGTTCGCTTGATCACGGCCGAACAACCCGTGATGCCATCGGTGTGGCATCGTCCACAAACCTGAAGCCTCCTCGCCTCACTGTTTAGAGTGCGGCGAGGATTTCACGCTGCTTGTACCAATCCTGCGGCAATTGATGCCGCTTGAACCAGTCAGGTGAAGCCGATTGGTTGGGTTCCAGCGGCGATTTGCCCGACAATTTCAGGAGCGAGAAAGGCAAGGCCGATCATATGCTGGATGCGGCTTGTGGTGACCTTTTCCCGTTTTGCAACGTCACCGATGGTAGCACCTTTACGGATGGCGTCATACCAATGATGAACGGCAAGAACATTTCGGATCAGTGCCGCATCCGGGCTGGATGTGGCGGCGGCAGGTCGAGAGTAATCTTCGTTTCGACAGCCCGTCGCTTTGCACCAGATCTGTAGCGAGCCCGTTTTAGGTACGTGTCTTGGCCGTGCGTTGATTTTCGGGGACATACATTTGATGGAAAAGCATCCAAGTTATTTTGAACGGTGGTGGCTATTTGATCCGGTAGCCAATCAGAAATCAAAACTGGATTGTTGACGGTCTTTTGGCAGCTGCCACTTCCCAAGTGAGACATGGCGGCCTTGCCCTTGAATGCTGTCGATCAATGTAATTTCGCTGATAGTCCAAGCGATTGTTTTCGTGATGAGCCTTTCGCCAGAGAAGCCGGGGCCATAAGCAAGGGTCACATGCGGATTTACCTTCTGGGATTGAGAGGCAGTAATGCCCAGAGCGCGGAGTGCGGTATGCAATTCGGCTGCTACCTCTTTGGATTTATTGTTTTCACTATCCGTTGCGACCACAAGCGGTGATCTTTGCGGGTCGCCTTTGAATGTAGTCAGCCTGTCGAAACTCAGTGTGAATGGCGCTGCCCGCACTCTGGTGGCGGCCTGGCTGGCGCGCTGAACAAGCATCGGGTCTACAACATCCATCTCGGCAATTCCGTAGAGGGAAAGGTGGAGCGTGTCGTGGCGAAAGGGCGCGCCTGTGCCAAAGGATTGCCATGCGCTGGCCATCTGGGCATGGATTTCGGCAGGCGGAATTGCTGCGAAGAACAATATGTGCGCTTTACGGGCAGCTTGCTCGCGTTGTCTGGTCGTGGTGTGATCTGACATTTATGTGCCTTTCTATTGAGTTATGGTGAAGGCTGAAATGATATTGGGCAACTTTGCGTTCTGTGGAAGCTGGTTCCACAACAACGTTGCGTTCAGTGAAAATCCCTTGAACCGGGGATGATGCGCGCATTTCGCGGGTGACGGTGCGTCGGGGCTGGGATCGGATTTTTCACTTCGTCACCGCGGGCAAGGGGTGGGGCAAGACTGCGATCCGACAGGCGCAGCAGAACATCGCTGCGATCTTGCAGACTTTCGACGACGATATGCGTCACGCCAGAGGATGGGTCGCGTTGCAATCGGCCCGTTACATGCATCAGCCGAGCAGTCATCACTACCTTACGGAAAGCGGTCATAACCTTGGGCCAGAGCACAAGATTGGCCACCCCGGTTTCATCCTCTACCGTGATGAAGCAAACCCCCTTGGCGCTGCCGGGGCGTTGGCGCACCAGCACCAGACCCGCCAGTTGCACGCGGCGGCCATTGGACTGGCGGGGCAAATCGGCCGCACAGACAAAACCCTGCCGCGTCATGCTAGCGCGCATAAAAGCTATCGGATGCGCTTTCAGCGACAGCCGCAGGGTCTGGTAATCGGCCACGACATGCTCGCAAAGCGGCATTTGCGGCAGGGTGATCACAGGCTCGGCACCCTCATCAGGGCTGGTTTGAAACAGCGGCAGATCGGGTGCATCGCGCAAAGCGCGCGCCTCCCACAAAGCGCCACGACGGTCGAGGCTCATCGAGCGGAAGGCATCGGCTGCCGCAAGGCTGCGGATGGTGCGGCCATTCAGTCTTGCGCGTGTAGCGGTATCGGCAAGACTGACATAGGGTTCATCGCGTTCCTGCACCAGCCTCTCGGCGGCATCGCGCCCCATTCCATCGACTTGCCGCAGGCCCAAGCGTAGGGCAAAGCCGTTGCCCGATGGCTCTAGCGTATTGTCCCATTCGCTGAAGTTCACATCCGCCGCTCGCAACTCTACCCCGTGTTCGCGGGCATCGCGTACGATCTGGGCCGGTGCATAGAACCCCATTGGCTGAGAGTTCAGCAGCGCACATGCAAAGGCTGCGGGGTAATGGCATTTCAGAAAAGATGAGACATAGACCAACAGCGCAAAGCTGACAGCATGGCTTTCAGGAAAGCCGTAGTCGCCGAAGCCTTTGATTTGATTGAAACAGCGCTGAGAGAAATCTGGATCATAGCCGCGCGCTACCATTTTGCCGACCATCTTGTCCTGCAACTCCCCAATAGTGCCGCGTGATCGGAAGGTCGCCATAGCGCGGCGTAATTCATTGGCCTCTGCCGAGTTGAATTGCGCAGCATCCATTGCGATCTTCATCGCCTGTTCTTGAAAGATCGGCACGCCAAGCGTGCGACCAAGGATGTTCTTCAACTCATCCTGCGGATGCTCTGGCCCCGGTGTGGGATAGACCACCGCTTCTACTCCACTGCGCCTGCGCAAGTAGGGATGCACCATGTCGCCTTGAATAGGGCCGGGGCGGACGATGGCAACCTCGATCACCAAATCGTAAAACTCGCGCGGCTGCAAACGGGGCAGCATGTTCATCTGTGCCCGACTTTCCACCTGAAACACGCCAATGCTGTCACCGCGACACAGCATGTCATAAGTGTCTTTATCGCGCGGGGGGATAGAGGCAAGATCATACATCACCCCGTATTGCGCTTTCAGCATATCAAAACATTTGCGGATGCAGGTCAGCATACCAAGCGCCAGAACGTCGATCTTCAGGATTTGAAGTTCATCAATATCATCCTTGTCCCATTCGATAAAACTGCGATCTGGCATGGCCGCATTGCCGATTGGCACTGTCTGATGCAGTACGTCTTCCGTCAGGATAAAACCGCCGACATGCTGAGACAGATGGCGGGGCATGCCGATCATTTGCTCGGCAAGGCGCAGTGTGCGCGACATTAGCGGATCGGTGATATTTATCCCGGCTTCACTGGAATTGGCCTCGCCCATACTGGTGCCCCAACTGCCCCAGACGGTTTTCGCCAGCGCCGCCGTGACATCTTCGGACAGCCCCATTGCCTTGCCGACATCACGGATGGCCGAACGCGGGCGATAATGAATGACAGTGGCACAGAGGCCCGCGCGGTGGCGGCCATATTTATCGTAGATATGCTGGATCACCTCCTCGCGCCGTTCATGCTCAAAATCGACATCGATATCGGGTGGTTCGTCGCGGTCTATGCTGATGAAGCGCTCGAACAGCAATTCCTGTTCTGCCGGATCAACCGAGGTGATGCCCAAAACGTAGCACACTGCCGAATTGGCAGCCGAGCCACGGCCTTGGCACAGGATGCCCTGCGCGCGCGACCAAAGCACAATTTCGTGGATGGTCAGAAAATACTGCGGGATATCCTTGCGATGAATAATATCCAGTTCTTTCATCAATATCGCCCGGACCTTATCGGGTATACCGTGGGGATAGCGTTCGGCCGCGCCTTGCCAAGTTAGTTTTTCCAATTGGCTTTGCGGCTTTGCGCCGGGAGGAAGATCCTCTTGTGGATAGTTATACTTCAGCTGCCGCAGGTCAAATGTGCAAGCATCTGCCACCTCGCGCGTGGCACGGGCTGCGTGTGGCCATTCGGCGAACAGCCGCGCCATTTCGGCGGGCGATTTGAGGTGCCGCTCGGCATTGGCATCCAGCAAGAAACCTGCCTTGTGAATGGTGGCTTTCTCACGGATGCAGGTCATCACATCTTGCAACGGGCGGCGGTCGGGCGTGTGGTAATGCACGTCATTGGTGGCGAGGATCGACAGGCCGTGGGCCTTTGCCAGTCGATCCAACCGATTGATCCGGGCGCGATCATCCCCCCGATACAGATAGCTTGCCGCGATATGACGCAGGGTTGGCAAAAGGCGCACCAACTCGGGCAGGCGACGCGCCAGTGCCGGATCAGGCAGTGCTATCAATTGCACACCCTCAGAATAGAGCGCCAGATCGGCAAGCGTGATGTCACATGACCCCTTGGCCTGCCAGCGATTGTCGATGTCGTGGCGTTTGCCCTTGGTCAGCAGCGTGCAAAGCCGACCATAGGCGGCACGGTCGCGCGGATAGGCCAGAAACACTTCGCCGGTGATCAGTTGCAAGCGACAGCCAATGATCGGGCGCAGGTTGGCCGTCTTGGCTTCGGCGTGGATACGAACCACCCCGGCCAAAGTGTTCAGGTCGGCAACGCCCAGTGCATCGTAACCCAAAAGATGGGCAGTCCCCACCAACTCGGATGCCTCCGAGGCACCGCGCAGAAAGGAATATGCGGTCGTAACGCCCAGTTCCACATAGTCTGCACGCGGATTAGGCTGAAAATCCCCGGTCAGAGTCTTGCGGCTGCTACGATCATCACTGTCGGGCATCAGGCAAATATCCCGTGCAAAAACCAGCGCGGATTGCCACCACGGCCATCATCATGCAGCCCTTCGCGGTAAATCCAGAGGCGGTGACCAGCCTCATCTTCAACTTTGAAATAATCGCGCAATCGGGTGCCGGGGCGGTCTTGCCACCATTCCGGCGCAATGCGCTCTGGCCCCTGATAACGCGCCACACGATAACTGCGCCGCCGCCATTGAAACTGCGCAGGCGGCCCCTCTGGCACGGCATAGAGCACGTTTATTTCTTCGGGATGCTCTAGCAGGCGTTGTGGGCGTTCGGCCCGGGGCAATGCACTGACTGTGGTGTTGTCTCGCTGCTGATGATCCAGCGGAGCAGCCCGGATTTCAGCACGTTCGGGAATGTGGCTTGCAACTGGCTGAAGTTGCGTCACCGCATCGCGGCCAAACCGTGCCGTCAGTCGGTCGACCAAATGTGCCAATTCCAACCCGGTATCAGTGCTGCCTGCCAGATCGACCTGCTGGGTGCCGAGGCTTTCAGTCACTGTTGCCTCCAACGAGATCATATCAAACCCGTAACCGGGGTTGATCTTCTCAAGGCGATCCCGGAACAAAAAAACCAGATGGCCAGCATCGCGGCTGGCCGAGGCACAGGCGGCCTCAATCCGGCTGATTGTGCCATCGGTGCGATAAACGGTCAGCCGCAGCCGCCGTGCCGCCTTATGCGCGTTGGCGAATTGCGTGCAAAGCGCCAAGCACAGTGCGGGCAGATGATGCGTCGGATCAAATATCGGCTCTGCCAGCCGAGCATCGGCGCGAAAAACTGTCGGATCTTCGGGCGGCGAAACCGGCTCGGGCAGATGCCCGGTCATCTGGTCCAGCCGGATCAAAGGGCTCTGCGCCGGAGCAGCACGCGAGAACCGGCGCGCCAGTGACAGACGCGGCAGGTTGGCCAGATGGCCGATTGTGCGCAAGCCAAGCCGGTTCAGGAGCAGCACGGTTTCGCCGTCCAGTCGCAGTGCCGCCACGGGCAGCGGTGCCGGATCAGCACAGATCGCCCGCACCGCGCCAAACCGCGCCTGCGCCCAAGCCGCGCCCCAAGTTGGGCCCAGCGCCAGTCGGACCGAAAACCCGAGCAGCGAAAAACTGGCCTCCATTTCTGCGAGCATCGCGGGCTCGCCAGCCCAGATGTGATCCGAACCGGTGGTGTCCAAAATCAGGCCATGGTCACTTCCCGCCGCAGCCCAGTCATCAGCAACAGTCCAAGGGCACCAGCGCCGCGCCCAAAGCGTCAGCCGATCCAGCGCCGTCCGATCCCCCTCGGGATCAGCGAAATCAACCTGTAAATCAGGACAAAGTGCGCGCATATCTTCCATGCGCGCGCCATCTGTCACTCCAGCCAAAGCTGCCGCGCGGTTCAGGGCATGGACAACCGGCCCATGCGTGCCCTCGACCGCCAAGACTTGCGGCAGATCATCTGGCAGATCGTTGCCCAACCGCGCCTGCGCCTTTTGCCAGCGTTCGATCGGGAAGTTCGGCAACCAGATTGAGACGATCCGCCGTTCCGTTTTCATGACGTATCACCCATGTGCCCGGCTTCCTATCGCGTGAACGGAACAACTCGGCCCGCCAGCGTGGATCGCCGGGCGCGAGCGGATCATCTGGATTCAGGGCAGACGGCAGCGTGGCAACCCGCCAGCGATTGCGCGCGGCACTCAGATTGGCGGTAGCTGCCTGTCGGATCAACCAGCAAGGCACAGCAGTTGCCTCGGCGCGCAGCGCAAGCCGCCTCATCGCTGTGAAATTCAATGCTGCGGCATCACCCCGCACTTCGACAATCACTGCCGCAAGTTCTCTGCAGCGCAAGCCCTCCTCAGCCGCAATCATCACGTCGGCAGGCCGCGAAAGCTGCATCAGTATCAGCGGCCCCAAGCCAGTCAGATCTGTCAGAAAAGGCCGCCCAGTTTCGCGCTGCGCCAGACGATCCTGAATCCAAAGTACCGCCCCGCTGCAATAGCCGAGTTGGGCTATAACAAATCCTGCTGCTGCAGCGTCTGCGCCGATCGCAGGAAAAACCTCAGTCAGAGTTACCTCTAACCGTCCAACACAAAGACCTGATGGTAGCGATCGTATCATTTTAATGGCGGGTATCCACAACATGGCACAGGGAATCACATTAAATGTTCACTATTTGTTCTAATAGTCTTTTCCTACAAGCCAAACAAGACAGGCCATCCTCCGCTCAGGCAAATGACTGCAATGTTCGAGCGCAAGATAGGATAAAACTTCATCAATTCAGTATCTTATGAATCTTATGCGGTAAATTTTTCAGTTTTTCGTCCAGGCAGTCAAAGAAATCATTCTCAAGGTTCGAATCCCTGTCTCTCCGCCAGATAAACCATACAACTTATTAAAAATACTTTATTTTCTGCGAAGTTGATTTTTCCATCCCCCACGCCATCCCCCGCCTTGCAAAATTCGCCGTGCGTTTTGGGTAACAGGTTCGGGAAACCTCACCCCCGATCCAATGCCTATTGAGGAGGAACCCTCGGCCCGCCGTCAGATGCCCGCGCGTCGGGCGCGGCCCCTAGATCGGCCTAGTTTACGCCGTCATCCCAGATTTCCAGCATGGCGCTTTCACCTCATCCCCGCCCGCGCGCGCAGTGCGCCGCGATTGGGCTAACACCCCACTCCCTGCGCGTGCGTCGTTGCGCGAGAATACCGCATTTCAGGTTTTCATGGGCTTTCCCGATCAGGAAAGGTTACTTCCATTTCCGAATGCAGGAACAAGGCTTCGCGCGCGGGCGCGTATTTCGCGGCAAGGTCGCATCGCTTCCCTTTAGGGAGTGACAAAATTCACCCCTACCCCCCTTTAGTGCTTACTCTCAGCGCGAATGAAGCCCCGCCTTCGGTCCCCCGGTACGGACGCGGCAGACGTTTGACGCCCTCCCTTATACGAAAGGCCCGCGCTGGGCTTAGGCCATAGGGTAGCACGGCGATGCGCCCGTTTGGCAATATCTCAATCAGGCGGGAACCAATATCGGCCCGGCAAGTTTCTAGTTTGTCTGCACGATATGTGGTTTCAGTTAGTAGTTGGTTACAAGGAGCGCGCCGGGTTATCCCCCAATTCGGCGCGCTTTTTGCATACTTGGCAATGCGAAAGCCCCGCGCTGGGCGGGGCTAACACTCCATAAGAAACGCGAGAAACCTTGGGGAAACCTTGAGGTCATTGCCCCGCGTTCTAGGGCCGGAACCTTGACCTAACCTTGACGTAACTTTGAAATGCGGAACGGCGCGCGGGGACACCTTTTATAGACGGGAAGTTGCCCCCCATCAAAGGCCGCGCTGTTGCTGCGGCATCCCCACCAGCGCTTCAATCTCGGCACAGAGCGGTTGCGAGTGGTCGCAGATATGCACCACCTCGCCACCGTCAAAAGCACAAAGCTTCATCGCCAGATCGGCGGGGGACAACCAATTCAGATTGAGGCGAAGCGCTACAGCGGCGCGAAGGGCGAGGGTTATTGCAGGGCCTCAATCCGATCTGGCAGGCCAGAGACTTGGGCGAGTGTCACGCTGAGCAGCGCGTCAAGTTGATCGATTTGGCGATTTCGATGGCCGTTACTATCCACGATAGGCACCTCTGCCAGCAAATCAATGGCGAGGCCCAGAAGGTCGGAAACCTCACTTACACGGGCGGCGATGGCGTTGCGCTCGAAGGTGTTCACGCAACACCGCCTTCCGGGCGCGGCATAGCGTCGATCCGGTCGGCAAGGCGGTGTGCCAGATCGGCGGCAACGGCGGCGAGGCTGTCTTTCAGTTGACTGCCGCTTGCCCGCGCGGATGCGTCGGCAACGATTGCGACGTGCGTGGCAAGATAGGCCAGCGTGTCGATCAGGCTTTCGGCGTCACGTTCATTTTCCAAGGCAGCAATTTGGCTGCGGATTTCAAAGACGCGCGGTTTTTCATAAGCTGGCAGACTCATGGCATTATCCTTTCGGGTTGAGGTTTGGGTTTAGGCGGCGAAGCTTTCGCGGGCCCCGGCTTCGGACAGCGCGGCGCGCATGGTATCAAGGCGCGTCCAGTCAGAGCCGCGCATGGTATCTTTGCACTCGAAGGCCCACAGATCGGCGCGGATGCGGTCGGCAGTGGTTTGGGTTGCAGCTTTGGCAGCGCGCTTGACCTCGCCCCATGCGTCTTGCAGGGCATAGCGCAGGCGGCGAAGGCGATACTTCTGCCATTCGCTGCCCTTTTTCACGATGGCCCAAGCGCGGCGCATGATTTCCGATTTGTTGAACATGGCGGCTTCCCCTTGCAGTTTTATGTCCCTGTGTTAAATATTTAGTGCAGGTTGCCACCTATGTTAATACGGGGGCATAATTTTTTAATACAAGGATATAACTGTGACGCCCGCACAAGTCAGAATGGCCCGGAGTGCCTTGCGGCTAGGGGTGCGAGAATTGGCAGAATTGGCAAAAGTCACACCTGCCACTGTGACGCGCTTTGAAACTGAAAAGGGCGGCTTGCAGCTTTCCACCGCCGAAGCCATCCGCAAAGCCCTAGAGGCCCAAGGCGCTCAGTTCCTGGAAGCTGGGCAGGTTGCAGCGGGGCCGGGTGTGGCGATAAGATGAATGGCGAAAGGCAGAAATTTGCTCAAGATTCCAGCCTGCACAATCGCATTTATGAAATCATTCGGGTATTAACGCGCTGCAAGAATGGATGGAAAGCAAATGTATCAACGCTGTATTGGCAGGTCTACGCATTGTCGCCGGAGGATTTTCCTGCAGACATACGCGCTGATTTCACAGAGCTGCAAAGGCTGATCTATGCTTGTCAAAGAATTGGCGCGAATGACTATCGCCTGTTTTCATCGCCAAAAGCCTCTGACAGAGATAGAATTTCGGATTCTGCACTCAGGCTTTATGCATATATGATTACCATCAGAGCAACGGTGGGAAAGCCCACCTTGCCCTAACCTTGCCATCCGCATGACTCGCCAGAGGGGCATTTCAGCGCGTCCAGCTATTCCCCGCCGCCTGACAGCGCCAATACCTAACGCACGCCCAGCGCTTCCTCTGCGCCTCGGCCATTAAACTTGACCACGAACTACGCACTAATCTTGCACAAGGAAGGAAAACGAAAAATCGGTCCCGTTTCCTGTCCCGTGCCGCCCCGTCGTCTGGACTGGGTGACAAATATTCTCGAATTTATGCGCAACGCGCAATCCAAGTTTGGCTCTTAAGCAGAACGGCGTTTACGTGTTATTAAACCAAGGCCGCAAAGCCCGGCAAGTAACATCCAGCCTGCCGCAGGCAGTGGCACAGCTGCAACACCGCCCCCAGTGCAGCCGACATTCGCTGTAACACAAGACTTCAGAACGTAACTTCCCTTAAGAAACGCCGCATTGTCGGTTCCTTCTTTCGTCCAGAACTCGCTAAAAATATCCGAGCCAACCTTGAATCCGTCAAGCGTAAAGACATACTCATCATCGCCGATCAGAAAACTGCTCGTCGAAGCCAAATTTACGACCGCTGTGACGCGGTCAGCGCAACCGACGGTATTAACTCCAGCACCCTGTGCACCGCCATTCGCGCATACGGAGCCTTTGCCCGGAAAGTTGCTAGTTTCCCAATGGTTGAATGTGTAAACTGTACTCACCACCTGTTCCGTCGCGCCAATCATAATCCTGACCGCGACCTCTAGCGTCGCTTGGGCAATGGATTTATTGGTAATTGGGTTGTTGTGATGTACAAAGTTACCGAGGTTGAACGTGGAGCCAGCTTCCACATTGTTAATGGGAACGGTAGCGGCCGCAAAATCGTAACCACTTTTGCCTGCCGACGTTGCAGGGTCTCCCCATCGGATACTATTTGTTCCGACCCCATCAGCTACCAGCGGCGTAGTTGAAGTCCACTGCGAAGTGATTCCGGTAATGTTGACCACGGCTGCATCGGCCGTGCATGCCAACATGCTAACGATAGCCGCAGCTGCTAAATGTTTCTTCATTTTTTTCCTCATACCATTCACCTACCAAACACATGCGATCCGAATGCAGGAAACTTTGCCAAGATGGGCTTGGCAATCGCTGAGCCTGCTGTCGCTGAGCCTGATGTCACTGCTGAGTGTAACTAAGCAAGAGCCTCCGTGCTGCAAGAAAATGGCGAAAATATAGCAACTATAACAATAAGTTGATGCATTTCACAACTATAAGTTGATGTCGTTTCTGGTCGTGATCTAATCGTCGATAGTTACCTGCAATTTTTGATCTAATAGTCTGTTCGATTCAGCAGGGTAAGCGAATCAAGTGGGTGAGCATTTGAGCTTTTCGGTGGAGCCGCCCAAGCCCCGGTGTCTGGGCGGCATGTGAGGATTAATCAGCCCGCTTAAGCTTTATTGCGGGTCGGTACTGTCAAGCCTTGCATCTTCTAGCTTGCAACCACCCACACACGCCCAGCGCTGTCTCTGGGCCTCGGCAATTCGTGCTAGCCCCTCTGGCGTCTTGGCCCCGGTGGAGTGGCCGCCATGAAACTTGCAGCGGCGCTTGCCCGGCTCGGACTTGTTGCGACACTGCCCTCCCTTGCGGGTCTTGGCCCCGCATATGACGCGGCGGTGAGTGACGGCTTGGGCTTGCCGTTCCCTGTTGCGGGCGAGATGTGCGGCAAATAGCACTTCAGCTTCGGCGTCGGCTTGCTCTTGCCAGCTAACACCCCGTCCCCCCGTGCGCGCAATACTGGACCGGGAATCCTGCAAACCCAAAGCCTCAGCCGTCAAGCGCCATGCACCATGCCAGCCGATAGCTGCCTTGGCTTCCCAATACTGGACGGTATCGCGGGACACTCCCACACGCTTAGCCAGATCGGCTTGGCTTAACTTTGCCGCCTTGCGTGCCGCCCGCAATTCTGCCCCGGTCATAGCTTGCGCGCCCTTGCCGCGCTCAAAGGTCGGCATCATCGCCGGAAATGATTACAGTGAAAGACCGGACTTCCTGCTTGTCCACCAGCAAGCCGTGCAGCTTTGCCTTGCCCATTGTCGCGCCTGTCATTGCGGCGGGGTTCAAGGTTTCTTTCGCAACCTTGCGGGCTTCGTCTAGTTCGGTCGTCAGGCTTTCGATTGTCACCATAAGGCGGGTGGCGGCTTGGCCTTTGAGTTCTTCCACCCTAGCCGAAACCTTGCCGTCAGTTGCCAATGCGCTGGCCTTGCGCCAAACGGTTTCGGGCTTTGTGTTTTCGCCAACATCATAGGCGAGCCGGTAAGCCTCGGAGGCGTTCCCCTTCTCGACATAGGCGAGGCAAAAGGCTTCCTGCTTTGCGGTTAGAGCGGTGGACATTGAATTTCCTGCTTTTGGAGTATGTTATGTTATAACATTTTTTGCCTTAGGATAGCCCCGGCAAAGGCAATTTGCCTTTTCCCGCAGCTACCCCGCTATACCTCTCCTAAAATTCAGGTTTCTAACTTGAGCAGGTCAGAGGGCAAAATGACTAGACTAACGCCTAAACGCCGTAGAAGGTGTTATTGAGAATCATTTGTTAGGTGAAGGCTTATCCCCTTTGATCCGGCGGCACATGATGTAGTGCGACGCGGCTTGCCAACTTGAAATGTTCTGGTATTGTTCTACCCATGCCAGCCAGATGGAAAAATGACAAACCTATGTCCCGCCAAGCGTTCGACGCTCGGTTTTCCGACGAGGAAGCGTGCTCGCATTATCTGGCGGAGCATCGTTGGCCCGATGGCTTCGTCTGCCCCTCCTGTGGCACCTGCAAGGGCTGGCCTCTAAAGCGAAATCGCGCAACCTGGGAAT
>NZ_JAFCTX010000050.1:0-25382 GCF_049896245.1 Cypionkella sp. TWP1-2-1b2
CTGCAAAGAAAAAGAAGGAGACAACACACAGCTTGACCCCGGCATGAACCGAAATCCATAATCAGAGGTGGCTCACTTCTCGGTGAAAAACCCGGCTCACTTCTGGATGAAAATCAACAACAAGCCTTCCCGGTGAAGACCTTAGCCCTCTGGAGCCTTTGCCGCCGCATCGGTGGAGTCTGCCGAAGAAACCACCACCTGCTGGCACCTTGCGATTTGCAGGCGATCAAGGCCTGCGGTGTTACCTTTGCAAGGTCCATGGTCGAACGGGTATTCGAAGAACGCGCAGCCGGCAACCCGGCCCTTGCCGCCGAAATCCGCACCCGCGTCGCCGGGGTGATCGGTGACAGCCTGCGCGATCTGCTCCCCGGTTCGGCCAAGGCCGCCGAGGTCAAGGCGCTGTTGCAAAACGAAGGTCTGTGGAGCCAATATCTGGAGCTCGGCATCGGCCCTGACGCCGAGGTATTTACCAAGGAGCAACCGATGGCGGCGATCGAGTATGGGGCATCGGTCGGGTTTCACTCGATCAGCAAATGGGACAACCCCAAACCCGAGGTGGTGCTGGTAGTCAGCTCGATTGGCCAGATCGTCGGCACCACCTTTGGCAATGATGTTAACCTGCGCGATGTCGAAGGCCGCTCGGCGCTGCTACTTGTCAAGGCCAAAGACAACAATGCCGCAGCCTCCATCGGCCCGTTCATCCAGCTGTTCGACGCCGATTTCACCCTGATACCGTGCGCAGGCTGGAACTTTCGCTGCAAGGCGCGTCGTCGATGCGCCAGATCAGCCGCGACCCTGCCGATTTGGTGGCGCAAACGCGGGGGCGTCATGACCAATATCCGGACGGCTTTATGCAGTGTTGCGGCAAGATGTTCTCGCCAGTGCAAGACCGAGATGGGCCGGGGCAGGGCTTTACCCACCATCTGGGCGATTTGGTGACGATCTCCGCCCCCGAGTTGGGCGCGGTGACCGACACAGTTCGCTTAGCAACCGAAGCGCCGGAATGGCGGTTCGGAACCGGTGCGCTGACGCGAAATCTGGCCGCGCGGGGATCGCTTTACCCCCCCAGAACCGCTTGGAAATCAGGGGCAAGCGCCCAGCCGGATTGCGCGGTGGGCGCTTGGGTTTTACAGACCGTTGGCCTTGGCGATGTAGTCCGACAGATGCGGCACGTAATCTTCTGCGCCACTGCCACCCGTCGCCATCGCCAAAGCGAAGGAATTCTTCACGGCACTGGCCATGGGCGTGCCTACCGTGGCTGCATTCGCCATCGATTCTACATACCGCATGTCTTTGTAGGCGTTGGCCAAAGTGAACTTGTGCGCCTCGCGGTTGCCTTCCAGTGCATAGCCCATGAAGGTTTGGTAAAAGCCGCAGTCCATTCTCCCGCCGCGAATAACCTTATCAAATTCGGCTACCGGAATGCCGACCTTGCGCGACAGGGCCAGCGCCTCGGAATACAGGGCGGCATAGCCCAGCGACAGGAAGTTGTTCAGAAGTTTCATCTTGTGGCCATCGCCAACCGCGCCGATATGCACAATTTTCGCTGCCCAAGTGGTGATGATCGGCTGCACCCTGGCAAAGCTGGCGTCGCTGGCCCCGACCATGCAATCAAGCGTTCCAGCCCAAGCCTCTTTCGGTGTGCGCGACAGCGGCGCATCGACAAAATCAACCCCGATCTCGGCTAGTTCCACCGCCAGACGCAGACTTACGGTCGGATCCGAGGTTGAACAATCCACGACCACGGTACCCTTGGCCAGACCGGGTTTCAGCGCCGCCACCGCAGTCGCAACCTCGGGTGATCCGGTCAGGCACAGAAAGATCACGTCACAACCGCGCGCAAGGTCTTCCAGAGACGCAGCCTCCACGGCACCTCGGGCGACCAGATCATCGACCGCCGTGCGCTTGCGATGCGCCACCACGGCCAGCGGATAGCCCTTTTCAACGATGTTCTTAGCCATGCCTTGCCCCATTAGGCCAAGACCAACAAAGCCAACCTTTTCATACGTTTGCGTCATGATCATTCTCCGGGTGTGTCAGGATAGGTTAAAGCGGCGGCGCAGATCGGCGACTTGTTCGGGCGTCAACAGGCGCAGCGCCTGATTTTGCAGCATCAGAAACAGCTTGGCAGTTTCTTCCAGTTCTTCGGTGGCATATTGCGCATTGGCAAGGCTGGTTCCAGCGACCACCGGGCCGTGATTTGCCAGCAAAACGGCATGGTGAGCGCTGGCCAAAGCGCGTACCGCATGCGCCAGATCGGGATCGCCGGGGGCGAAGTATGGCACCAGCGGCAGCCGCCCGATGCGCATGACGAAATAGGCGGTCATCGCGGGCAGCACGTCGTTCGGGTCCACATCGCGCAAAATGCTGACAGCGGTTGCATGGCTGGAGTGCAGATGCACCACCGCCGCTGCGTCCTTGCGTTCCCCATACATCGAGAGATGCAAAAACGCCTCTTTCGTAGGCGCATCGCCCGAAAGCAGCCGCCCGGTTTCGTCCAGCCGCGACAGTCGCGCCGGATCAAGCGCGCCCAATGACGCATTGGTTGGCGTCATCAGCCAACCACCATCCTCCAGCCGCACCGAGATATTGCCACTGGATCCCGCCGTCAGTCCGCGATCAAACAGCGACGCGCCCACCCGGCAAATTTCATCTCGGAAGCGATTTTCTTCAGACATCGGCAGCTTCCGTTTCCAACAAGGTCCAGGCTTTCAGGAAGAAATCATCAGATCCGAAATTGCCGGATTTCAGAGCCAATACCAGATCCGGGCCGGAAATACTGCGTGTCCACGGCACGCCGGGTGCGATTTCTGGCCCAATCTCCAGCGTGGTGACGCCAAGCGCCGCCACCACCGCGCCCGCGGTTTCGCCGCCTGCAATCAGATAGCGGCTGAACCCGGCAGCTTGCAGTAGGCGCGCCACCTCGGCAAGTGTTGCCTCCACAAGCGCTCCCGAAGCGTGCTGACCCAACCGCGCGTGAATTGTTTGCAACCCCGCAGGATCGGCGCTGGAATAGATCACAGAAACGCTGTCTTGCGGCTGAATTATCGCCCAATCGGCCAGACTGGCGGCGCTTTGTTGGCCGGAAAGCAGCGCATCCAAATCCAAAGCCTGCGTCGGCAGGTCCGCCGCCTGTGCCGCCGCAATCTGCCCGCGCGTTGCCACCGAGCAAGATCCCGCCAGCACCACCGCTCGCCCCGTCGGCGCTGCCATCCGCGCCCGCTCCGGATGCGACGCAACCCTGCCCGCCCGCACAAAATTCGCAGCCAGCCCCAACGCGATGCCCGATCCACCGGTGACCAGCATCATATCCGAACAGGCAGCCCCAATGGTGCGCAGGTCGGCATCTTGCAACGTATCGACGATCAAAATGCGTTTGCCTGCCGCATGCTGCACAGCAAAAGCCTGCCGCACTGCGGCCTCGCCGTTCGTGATGGTGTCGATCGTCACCAGGCCGACCGGCAGCGCGGTCTGCCGCGCAAGCACGCGGACCAGATTGGCGTCATGCATCGGGTTCAGCGGGTGATCCTTCAAAGGGCTGTCTGACAACAGCGCATCACCGACGAACAGATGGCCACGATAAGTGGTGCGTCCCGCTGCCGGAAACGAAGGGCAAGCGATGGTCAGATCGCTGCCGGTCAGTGCCAGCAGCGCTTCGGTCACCGGGCCGATATTTCCGGCATTGGTGGAATCGAAGGTGGAACAGTATTTGAACAGCAGTTGTTCTGCCCCGCCAGCCCGCAGCAAATTGGCGGCAGCAACTGACATTTCCACCGCCTCTGCTGCCGGAACGGAACGGGACTTGAGCGCAATCACGATGGCATCGGCGTCGGGTAGGCCGAGCGGTCCCGGCAAGCCCATGATCTGCACCGTGCGCAGACCTTCGCGCGCCAGCGTCAGGCACAGATCAGTTGCGCCAGTAATGTCATCTGCAATTGCCCCAATCAGCATGGCCGGTCCTTTCGACGGGGAGGCCCCCGAAAAGCAGTGTTCAGAAGAGTTTGCGCGCGGTCAGTTTGGCTAAGGGGACCAGATCAGATGATCTGCCGCAAACTAATGCCTTGCTTTTGGTTTCTGTCCTGCGCTAACGATATTTATGGCAACGCTATCATTCGCGCGAATGTAAGGCAACCCCGCTGCCAAGAACTCTGGCAATCTGCTGAAAAGCTAAAGAAATCGAGGATAATCATGCACAACAAGGCCGATTTGAAGATCTGTGTCATCGGATTGGGGTCTATGGGTTTTGGAATGGCGTCTTCGTTGTTGCGGGATGAGTATTCTGTGACCGGCCACGATCTGAATCCCGAAGCTGTGGCACAACTGGTCAATCTGGGCGGCAAACCCGCCCAAAGCCCTGGCGAGGCGGCTTTGGGTGCAAATGTCGTTTTATGCGTGGTGGTAAATGCAGCGCAGACCGAATCGGTGCTGTTTGGACCGGCAGGGGCAGTCGCTGCTATGGCACCGGGTGGGGTGATCTTGTCTTGTGCCACCATGTCACCCAATGCGGCGCGTGAGTTTGCCACGCGTGCCGCAGCAAGTGGGGTGGCCTACCTCGACGCCCCGATCAGCGGCGGTGCCATACGGGCGGCAGCGGGCGAGTTGACCATTATGGCCTCGGGTGCTGCCGCTGTTTTCGCGCGAGTTCGCCCTGTGTTGGAAAGCATCGCGGCCAAGGTCTACGAGCTGGGCGAAGACGCGGGCACTGGGGCTGCGTTCAAGATCGTGAACCAATTGCTGGCAGGGGTGCATATCGCTGCGGCTTGTGAAGCGATTACTTTTGCCAAAGCAATGAATCTAGATATTGCAAAGGTTTACGAGGTGATCACCGCCTCGGCCGGCAATTCCTGGATGTTCGAAAACCGTGTTCCTCATATTCTGGAAGGCGACTATTCGCCCCGCAGCGCGGTTGATATTTTCACCAAGGATCTGGGCATCGTATCCGACATTGGTCGTGGGATGAAGTTTCCGACGCCGATCGCCTCCATGGCGCTGCAGATGTTCGTGATGACGGCCGCCGCCGGAATGGGTCGCGACGATGACGCCTCGGTCGCGCGGATGATTGCGGGTCTGGCAGGACTTGATCTGCCGGGAATGGAGGGCTGATCATGCCGCGTTTTGCCGCAAATCTGACTATGATGTTTCAGGAACACGCCTTCATGGACCGCTTTGCAGCGGCTGCCGCAACTGGTTTTAGAGCCGTGGAGTACCTGTTCCCATACGACTCCGATATGTCGCAAATTGCCCGATCTTTGCAGGATAACCACTTGACACAAGCCTTGTTCAACCTGCCGCCGGGGGCTTGGCAGTCCGGAGAGCGCGGGTTGGCAGCGCTGCCGGGCAGGCAGACAGAATTTCGCCAATCCGTCACTACGGCGCTGCGCTATGCAGCAGCCACTGGGGTGGGGCGGCTTCATATGATGAGCGGTATTGCCCACCGCGAAGATGCCGACGCTTGCGCGAGCTATCGTGAATCGCTCGCCTATTTCTGTGATCGCGCCGGCCAGGCGGGCCTAGATGTGCTGATCGAACCTATCAACCCCCGCGACATGCCAGGATATTTTCTGAATGATTTCAATTATGCAGCTGATCTGATTGCTGATCTCGGCTATGCCAATCTGAAACTGCAGTTTGACATTTACCACCGCCAGATTATCCACGGCGATGTACTGAACGGGTTGAAAACCCTGATGCCGATCATAGGTCACGTGCAGATTGCCGCCGTTCCGCAGCGGCATGAACCGGGCACGGGCGAATTGGACGATTTCCGCATTCTGTCGGCGCTGGATGAACTGGGCTACACCGGTTTTGTCGGCTGCGAATACCGCCCGGCTGCAGGCACTGCCGACGGTCTTGGTTGGTTGTCTGCGTTCGACGAGGCCTGATGCGCCCGGTCTTTTCCGGGCGCAACTGGTTCATTTTAAAGCAAAATCCTCATGGAGCGCCAGATCGGCAGGGCTGAAACGCTCGGTCGCAAAATTGCGTTGATGCCAGTAGGGGTAGATCAGCGGAATACGGCTGACTTCATTCAGCTGCGCGATTTCCTCCGCAGTCAGCTCCAGCGAAACAGCAGCGAAATTATCGCGGAACTGCGCTTCGGTTCGGCCGCCGAACACCAGTGAACTCACAGATGGGCGAGTCAGCAGCCAAGCCAACGCGATCTGCGCTGCCGACACACTGCGCGAATCGCCAATGCTTACAAGCACATCCACGATGTTCCACAGCTTTTCGATGTCGCGGATCGGCGGTTCTGTCCAGCCGGCGAACTGACGTGTACCCTCGGGTGTGGCGACGCCCCGGCGGTGCTTGCCTGACAGCAATCCGGCGGCCAACGGGCTCCACACCAGAACTCCAAGACCCTGATCAACCGAAATCGGCAGCAGTTCATATTCCGCCTCCCGGGCCTCTAACGTGTAGTGGATCTGCTGGGTGACAAAGCGCGGGCGACGGTCGCGGTCGGATACAGCCAGCGATTTCATGATGTGCCAGCCCGAGTAATTCGAGCAACCGATGTAGCGCACCTTGCCCTGCTGCACCAAAGTATCGAGCGCCGCCAGCTTTTCCTCGACCGGAGTGACGCCATCCCATTCATGCGTATAGTATATGTCGATATGGTCGGTGCGCAGCCGTTTCAGGCTGCGTTCGCACTCGCGAATCAGGTGATGGCGCGACAAGCCTTCATCATTCGGGCCGGTGCCGGTTCGCATCCGCGCTTTGGAAGTGATCAGCACATCGTCGCGGCGCCCCTCCAGAACCTCACCGAGAATCTCTTCGGCAAGGCCGGTTGAATACATGTTTGCGGTGTCGAACAGGTTCACGCCGGCGTCGATGCAAATGTCCACCAAGCGGCGTGCTTCGGGCACGCCTTGTTGGCCTACCATGGCGAAGGGGCCACTGCCGCCGAAGGTGAATGTGCCCATCGTCAGCACGGAAACTTTCAGGCCAGATCGGCCAAGTATGCGGTATTGCATAGTTTTCTCCCTATATTCAGCGATCAGGCCGAAAGTTGACTGGCAATGTATTGCATGCCGATTTTGGGGCTGGTCAGCACCGGAAGTGGGTGCAGCGCGTCCTGCACCAAGGCCAAAGCACGGGCCATCGAGGCCTGCGCCAGCACGATGACATCGGCTCGCGGGGCAAGATCGCGCAGGCTTTGCGCCACCATCGCATCATGCCCGGCGGTGTCGCCCGAGCAGAGCTTCTGGAAGGCGCCCTCGGTCATTTCGGCGATAACGGTGCAAGTGCTCCCGGCTTTTGCAGCGCTGCGGCGAATTAGGTCACTGGTTGGGTCCAGCGTGGTGCGCAGCGTTGCGAGAACGCCGATTCGGGGTCCGAGGGTGACGGCGGCCTCAGCCATGCCCTCATCAATGCGGAACAGCGGCACCGGGCAGAACGGTTTGGCGGCATTTACAGCAGGTCCAAGCGACGAACAGGTGACGACGACAGCATCGGCCCCGGCATCTATCGCCGAACGCACCAAATGCGTCAACCGCCACATAGTGGTTTGCGACAAAGCGCCGTCGCGAATCGTGCTGCGCAACAGACTTTCGTCCAGCATATTGAAGCCCTGCCATTGAGGCAAATGCTGCTTTGCCAAGCCGTCAAACAGCGGAATCAGGCCTGAAACCGTGTGAATCATCGCGATTTGGCGTGGATTGCGCGGATTTTGCGGCGACATGGTGAAATTCTCCGAATTTGACGCTGGATCGTCAATGACAGCGCTACCAATACTGCGTTTTCTGGTGGATGGATTCAATGGAAAACGATGCAGCGTTGTGGGAATCCGCAGCATTTCTACATTGTTGTGCTGTATCCAGGCTATTTTGCGTGCCTTGCAACCAAAAATGGTGATTGACATGACCTGCGTTCAATCCCACAAATGGCAGCGCTGTCATTTGGCTGTTGGCAGTATCAGGGTTTTGCTGCGCGGCGCTTCGTCCGGGCGGGGTGACTGTCCGTGTCGATCAAGATCCGGCGGGCACATTGGGATTATGAGAGGGAAACTGCATGGCGTCGTCGGACAACAAGGTGTCACCATCCAACTCGGTGTCGATCTGGGGCCATCTTGCGCAGTTGCGGCAGGTGCGTGAGGTGAATGTGCTGGTGGCGATGATTGTCGTCGGCGCGTTGATCAGCCTTTACACACCGTATTTCCTGACCACCAATAACCTGATGGGGGTGTTTCGCGCCTTCTCGCTGACCGCCATCATGAGCATCGGCATGGTGATGGTGATCATCACCGGCGGCATTGATTTGTCAGTTGGATCGGCAATGGGGCTGGCGTCACTGGTCACAGCCTTGGCCTTTGACGCAGGCTTTTCGCAGGCGGCCAGCATCAGCGCGGGCATCGCGGTTGGGGTCGGTTTTGGGCTGGTGAATGGGCTTTTGATCACCGCCATCGGCTTGCCACCGTTCATTGCCACACTTGGCACACTGAGCATTGGTCGCGGCCTTATGTATATGGTGACGCATGGCGTGCCGGTGACCCCGGAAACGCCAGACAGCTTTTCCGCGCTGGGGCAGGGCTATCTTGGCCCGGTCCCGGTGCCCGTGGTGATCATGCTGGTGTTGATGGTGGTGTTCGCGCTGATCATGCGGCGCACCCGCTTTGGCCGGCATGTCTATGCAACGGGCGGCAACGAACATGCGGCGCGGCTGAGCGGGGTGAAGACCAACCGCGTCAAACTCGCCGTCTACATGCTGTCATCCACTATTGCCTCGCTGGCCGGGATCATCGGATTTTCGCGCTATCTGTCGGCGGAACCGGCCTCGGGCTTTGGGTCTGAACTGGACGTGATCGCGGCGGCGGCGATTGGCGGCGCCAGTCTAGCCGGCGGTGTCGGCAGCGTCACCGGTGCGGTGATCGGTGCGGCGCTGGTCGGCGTGATCGCCAACGGCATCGTGCTTTTGAACATCAATACCTATGCCCAGCAGGCCATCACTGGCGGCGTCATTCTGATCGCAGTCAGTCTGGATGTCCTGCGCAACAAACTTTCCGGCGGAAACAGCTGAAGGAGCGGCGGTTTTCATCGGACGGACGAAGGTTCAACAAAATCCGTCTCGGAGGACGAGCGGAAGTGGAGGAGAGACCAATGAATACCTTTATCAAGACTGCCCGCGCGGCGATGGTCACCATGGCGATGCTGGCTGGTACGGCGGCCATGGCACAAGACATTACAATTGCTGTGGTCCCCAAAGTGGCAGTGCCGTTCTTTGACGATTGCAACACCGGCGCGCAGGCTGCGGCGGATGCGGCAGGCGTCGGTTATCAGTGGGTGGTGCCGCAGAACACCCAAGGTGCGACGCAGGTCAAAATCATGGAAGATCTGATTGCTCGCCACGTTAGCGGCATTGCGATCTCGGTCAACGAGCCGAAGTCGGTTGAAGGCGTAATCAAGCAGGCGATTGATGCTGGGATCAAGGTGGTGACCTTCGATTCTGACAGCGCCGGCTCGGCCCGCAGCCTGTATATTGGCACGATCAACAAGCAGGCTGGCGTCACCATGGGCAAGTCCATGGCTGAAAAGCTGGGCGGCAAGGGCAAAGTGGCGATCATCACCGGTCAGTTGGGTGCTTCCAACCTGAACGAGCGGATTGACGGCGTGAAAGAGGCGCTGGCAGCTTTCCCGGACATCCAGATTGTCGCCACTGAAGGGACCGAAGATGATCTGGCCAAGGCGGTTTCGGTGACCGAAGCCATCCTGCGCGGCAATCCCGATCTGGCAGGCATCTTCGGTATGAGCCAAGTTGGCGGCCCGGCTGTGGCCAAGGTTCTGGCGCAGCAGGAATTTGCTGACCGTAAAGGCGCTGTTGCCGTGTTTGCTTTCGACGATCTGCCCGACACCATTCAGGGCGTGAAAGACGGCTATATCAACGGCATCATGGTTCAGCGTCCTGTCACCATGGGCAAACTTGCCGTCGAACAGCTGGTTTCGCAGATCAAGGGCGAGGCTGCTGGCGGCGACATCGACACCGGCGTCACCGTTGTGAACGCAGACAACCTGGGCAGCTACACCAAGTAAGCTGTGTCTCTGGGGCAAGGCGCTATTCCCCGCTTTGCCCCCTTTTTCTTTTGTCAGCCGAGGCACCGATGAGCTTTTTTCTGGAAATGCACGGGATCACCAAGACCTTTCCGGGCGTCAAGGCGCTGAACCGGGTCGATCTGCAACTGGCGCGCGGCGAGGTGCATGTGCTTGCGGGCGAAAACGGTGCAGGCAAAAGCACGCTGATGAAGATCATGACCGGGGTCTACAAGGCCGATCCGGGTGGGGTGATCAAGCTGGATGGCCAAGACGTGACGATCAAAGATCCTGTCCATGCGCGGTCTTTGGGGATTAGCATTATTTATCAAGAACTTGCGGTGGTGAATAACCTGACCGTTGCCGAGAATATCTACCTTGCGCGCGAGCCGCTGAACAGCCTTGGTTTGATCGACGTGCGCCGCATGAATGCCGACGCGGCGGCGGTTCTGGCGGAACTGGAGATGAACCTTGATCCGGCCCGCATGGTTGGTGGTCTGAGCATCGGGCAAAAGCAGATGGTCGAGATCGCGCGGGCGATTTCCTATCGCTCAAAGCTGATCATAATGGATGAGCCCACCGCCTCGCTGAGCCATCACGAGGCGACGACGCTGATGCGGATGGTGAAAAAGCTGACGGCGCAGAATATCGGTGTGGTCTATATCTCGCACCGTCTGGATGAGATTTTCGAAATCGGTGACAGGGTGACGGTGCTGCGCGATGGCATGACCGTTGATAGCCGCCCGATTGCCGAGATGACCCGCGAAATCCTGATCCGCAAGATGGTGGATCGCGAGATGTCGCAGTTGTTTGGCATCCACGCGTCGCATGCCAGCGATCAGGTGCTGCTGTCGGTCAAGGGGCTGGGGTTGAAGCGGCCAACGGTGCAGGGCGCGCGGGTGTCGGACGTCAGCTTTGATCTGCACAAGGGCGAGGTGCTGGGCTTTTTCGGTCTTGTTGGGTCGGGCCGCACCGAGATCATGGAGATGATCTTTGGCAGCCGCGCCAGTGTTGGCACCATCAGCATTGATGGCACGACCGTGACAATCCGTGAGCCGTCGCAGGCGATCGAACAGGGAATCGGCTTTGTCACCGAAAACCGCAAGGAACTGGGGCTGGTGCTGGGCATGTCGGTGCGCGAGAATTTCAGCCTGACCCATTTGTCGGACTATTGCAGGATGGACGTGGTGAACCGCAAACGCGAAACCAGCGCCTGCGTGCAATATGTCAAATCGCTGGGCATCAAGACGCCATCGCCGGAACAAAAAGTGCTGAACCTGTCGGGTGGCAATCAGCAAAAGGTGGTGATCGCCAAATGGGTCGCCCGGCGTCCGCGTATTTTGATCGTCGATGAGCCGACGCGCGGCATCGACGTGGGCGCAAAGGCCGAAGTGCATACGCTCTTGAACAAACTGGCGTCGGAAGGCATGTCAATTATCGTGGTGTCGTCAGACTTGCCGGAGGTGCTGGCGATCAGTGACCGGGTGGTGGTGCTGAAAGAGGGCCGCATCACTGGCATTCTGACGCGTGCGGAGGCCACACAGGAACGGGTGATGCTGGCCGCGACGGGCTAAGCAACACTTTGGAAGAATTCACGAAAACGGAGAGAACTATGACCAAACGCATCATTTTCACCGGCGGCACCGGCAAGGCCGGCCGCCATGCCGTGCCGCATCTGCTGGCGAAGGGCTACAAGATTCTGAACGTCGATCTGAAGCCGTTCGATCATCCGGGCGTTAACACGCTGATCACCGACATCACAGACTCGGGTCAGGTTTTCAACGCCTTTACTACCCATTTCGGCTTTGACGGCTATGACGAGGGCGCGCCGCCGAAGGCTCCGGATGCCATCGTGCATTTCGCCGCTGTGCCGCGGGTGATGATCAACCCTGACAACACCACTTTCGCGCAGAACACCGTCGGCACTTACAACGTGCTGGAAGCCGCGATGAAGCTGGGGGTGCGCAAGGTGATCTTCGCCAGTTCCGAAACCACCTATGGCGTCTGCTTTGCCGAAGGTGACAAGGACTACCATTCTTTCCCGCTGGAGGAGGATTACGACAGCGATCCGATGGACAGCTACGGCCTGTCGAAAGTGGTCAATGAAAGGACCGGCCGCGCCTTTTCCATGCGCTACAAGGCGGATGTTTACGCTCTGCGCATCGGCAACGTAATCGAGCCGCATGAATACGCCAACTTTCCCGGCTATCTGGCCGACCCGCTCAGCCGCAAACGCAACGCCTGGAGCTATATTGACGCCCGCGATCTCGGAGAAATCGTGCATCTGTGCCTGCAAAAGGACGGGCTTGGCTATCAGGTGTTCAACGCGGTGAATGACACCATTACGGCCAATATGCCGACGGCGGAATTCTTGGCGAAATACGCGCCTAACACGCCGGTCACCCGGCCGATGGGCACCCATGAAGGCCCGCTTTCCAACCGCAAGATCCGCGAAGTGCTGGGCTTCAAGGAAGCGCATCCGTGGCGGAACTATGTGAAAGTCTGAACTGATCAAGCGGGGCAGTGCGGCTTGCGTTGCCCCGGTTCTGCAAAACCCATATACAACTGCGCCAAAGCCATGGCATCACGGGCCGGTGCAGCCGCCCATCAGATGACGCGACACAAGGGGATTGCGGTGACGAAGATCAGGCAACGGCTGCAAGACAAGAAAAGCAAAATCACCGTCCACGAGGTTGCGGCTCATGCCGGGGTAAGCGAATCCACCGTATCCCGCATTATGCGCAACGAAGGTCTGGTGGCCGAGGCCACGCGCAGCAAAGTGATGGAAAGCGTGCGCATGCTTGGCTATGTGCCGAACCGGATTGCCGGCTCTTTGGCCTCGATGGATTCCAAACTGGTGGGGGTGGTGGTGCCGTCCTTATCGAACATCGTGTTCCCCGAGGTGTTGCAGGGCATCAATGCCGGGCTGAAGGCCAGCAATTTTCAAGCGGTGATCAGCATCAGCGATTATGACATCGACCGCGAAGAAACTCTGGTGCGTGGCATTCTGGCCTGGCAACCGGCTGCGATCCTGATCACCGGTTTTGATCACACTATGGCGACGCGACGCATGCTGGACCAAAGCGGCGTGCGAGTGGTCGAGATGATGGATATCGACTCGGCGCCGATTGACGTTGCTGTTGGCATGTCGCACCGCCGTGCGGGCTATGCGGCCGGTAAACATCTGATTGCGAAAGGCTACCGCCGGTTTGGCTATGTCGGCCACGACTGGCAATCCGACCGGCGCGCACGGCTGCGCTATGACGGACTGTCCGAAGCACTAGCCGAGGCCGGGATTTCGATTGCGGCGCATGCCATTGCCGACGGGCCAAGCTCGGTGTCAACCGGGCGGCATCAGACAGAGCAACTCTGCCGGATGGCCCCGGTGGATGTGGCGGTATATTCCAACGACGACATGGCGGTCGGCGGCGTGTTTCATTGCATGGGTGCCGGCATCCGGTTGCCCGATCAAATGGCTATCTTTGGCTTTAACGGCTTGGACATCGGGCGGGAATTGCCTCAGCCCCTGTCCACCGTGCGGTCTAACCGGTTCTTGATCGGTCAGAAGGCGATCGAATCGATCCTGCGCGCACCCGAGCGGCCCGTGACCAAGACCAACATCGATACCGGGTTTGAGATTTTCGCAGGGGCGACCGCCTGACTTTCCGGGCGAATTGCAGCCGCATCCTGACATTATTGGGGCCGCATCAGACAGCATCGTTCGGCACGAAATCCGAAGGAAATCGTCGGTACACTAAGTCATGATCACGGTTAGCAGTCAGATTACTACCTTGATCCAAGGGAAACCTGGAGGTCGGCCAGTGCTTCAAGCTGTGCGCGGATATGGGCATCCAGCGCCTTTTGCATAGTCGCGGTCTCTATCACGACCGATTTGCCCGATTGGTTTTCCACCTCTGCCGCCACATGTACTGCCATCAGCGCCGCCACGCGGGCGGGCCAGGTCACCCAGACGTCGCGTTCCTGCCGCGCCAGGCGGAGTACCTGCGCCTCGGCCGTGCCCGGTCGACCAGCGTGCGTTTCTTCTTCTGGAAGTTGGCGTTCCTGTGCCTATTAGACCGTCAGTACGGTCCGGGCTTTGAGGTAGCTGTCGGTCCCGCCACTGCCACCGGTCGGCAGGGTTGCATCGCCGCCAAGCGAGCGGCGCTGTTGATCGAGGTCTGTCATGTCTGCCCGGCGCAGGTCTGATGCGGCCGCATTGATGGAACCGTCGGCGTAAAACACCAAGGTTCAGCACGATCTCTTCGAACTTCTTGGGCATCCGCAAAAACGCATATCGCCAAGCTACGGTGACCTTGTCAGCCCTATTCGCAACCACGCCATTGGCACCGGCTGCCTGACCTTGGCGATGATCTAAGACACGTCGCTAAAGACGTCATGACTGACGTCTCTTTTGCGGGGTCTTCGATGCGTGGTGAAATTCTTGGCGCGGCGCGGCGGCACTTTTGGCATGACGACGACAAGCTCGGGATTGTCATGTCTGTTGGGGTTGGCGGGGCGAGCGCAACGCGCGGTTGCACAGCGTCATGAGATTAAGCGACAGTAAATTTACGCATGGCGGCATGACCTGAAGAAGAAATGCGTGTGCTCGCCCGACGCCGGTGCGCTTTTCTTTCCGTTGGACATGTCAGAGATGGCCGAAGTTCCGGCGATGCAGCCTCCGGTCGCTGAAACGTCGCAACCGGTTGCGGTTGAATTGCGTCTGCGTGGCGGGCGTAGTTTGCATTTTGAAAGCACGATTGATCCGACTGCGCTGTCGTTGCTGATCCGTGCGGTGGACGCCGCATGATCGGTCCCGGCCTGGTGTTCGAGGCTATCTGGCCTGTGGCGCGACTGACATGCGCAAGGAAATAGCGGGTAGTATGGCGAGGACGAACCTGCTGGCGCATGTTCTGGTCTCGAAGTTCGACGATCACTTTCCTTTGTATCGCCAGCACGAGATCTTCGCCCGCATGGGGGCCGACATCCCCGAAAGCACGCGGGTCGGCTGGTGTGGCCGTGCCATTCGGCAAGTTCTATGATATCGAGCGCGATATCAACGGCCAGCCCGCTGATGTCCGCCATGCGGCAGGTCAAAAGCTCAGCCTGCCCAATGTGACGGGCTTCTTTGGCTTGTCCGAACAGCAATTGTTGCGCATTCCGGGCAAAAGCGATCTGGCCAAAGCTTTCCGCTATGGCCTCGCTTGGCAGCAAGCCTTCAGCCTGTCGCTGGCCGACGGGCGTGTGGCCATCGACAACAATCCCGCCGAAAGCGCCCGGCGGCTGGGTTGGAATTGCAAGAAAAAATTGGCGCTTTGCCGGGGCCGATACTGGCGCGGAGACTCTGGCGCGGAAACTCTGGCACGGGCGATGACGGTGGTTGAAACGGCAAAGCTGAACGGCCTCACTCCACTGGCCTGTCTCGCTGACGTCCTCGAACGCATCCACGACCACAAGATCAACAGGATGAATTACTGCCGTGGAATTGGGCGCCGCTGGCATCCGAAATGGACAGTCAAGCCGCGTAAGCTGCGGTATCAATGGGGCGGTTACCTTTCGCCTTACTGTCAACGTGACTATGATACACCTCTTGAAATCTGACAGATCAACTCCACATACCATCCACAGGGATGGGTAGATGCATGGAAAACGTCAGAACGCTACGCGATATGGCTCCGGACAGCGAGAAGATCACGATCAATCTTGGTTATGTAGATCTCGGTCGGATTGATCTGCTGGTGCAGGAAGGCTTTTACAGCAACCGCAGCGACTTCATCCGCACTGCCATCCGCAAACAACTGGACGCGCATGGCGAGGCTGTCAGCCGTACGATTGAACGACACACACTGGAGCTGGGGCTGCGGGATTACACACGCACCGATCTGGAATCCATTCGCGCCGCAGGACAAGTCTTGCATGTGAAGGTGGTCGGTCTGGTCCGTATCGCGCCAGACGTATCCGCTGAGCTTGCATTGGCCACCATCGGCTCGTTGACCATCCTTGGCGGTCTTCAGGCACCGACTGAGATCAAGAAAATACTTGCGGACCGTATCCGCTGAAACCCAAAGAGGCAGACATTATGAAAACCTATTCCCCGCGTGGCTGGAAGTCAGCCGTGCCATTCTCGGCGCATGATCTGGTTCACCGCACACTCACGCAGCATGGCTTGGTTGCTGACCCTATATCCGGATCGACCACAGCGCCACCTCAACACAGACCGGAAAATCTGGTGCAAGATATTCTGGCGCGGCTGCGCCCGAATTTGCGCAAGCTGCGTGCCGAGCCTGCGCAACCGAGTGGTGCTGATTTCCTTGATGAGCAGTTCAGTTGCGCGGCGGGTAGCCGTCGGTATCTGACCTACCTGCCCAAGTCAGCGCCCGATAGTCCGAGGGGGTTGATCGTCATGCTGCACGGCTGCACCCAGAATCCGCGTGATTTTGCGGCGGGCACGCGGATGAATGAACTGGCCGAACAGCATGGCTTTATCGTCGTCTATCCGCACCAATCGCGCGGCGAAAACGCGCAATCGTGCTGGAACTGGTTCCGGCGCGGCGATCAGCGGCGCGACATGGGCGAGCCTGCGATCCTTGCGGGGATTGCGAAAAGTGTTGCGGCCAAGCATGGCGTGCCACAGGACAAGATCTTTGTCGCGGGGCTTTCTGCCGGGGCGGCGATGGCGGTGATCTTGGGAGAGACCTATCCGGACGTTTTCGCGGCCATCGGGGCGCATTCAGGGCTGCCGGCGGGTTCAGCGAAAGACGTGGCTTCTGCCTTTGCAGCGATGGCGGGGCATGGAACGGTTGCTCTGGCGCGCGCTGGTGCGACTGGTGTGCGCTCAATCGTCCTGCACGGCACTGCCGACGCCACGGTGCATCCCATCAATGGTCAGCAGATCGTGCAACGTCAGGTGGAGCAAGGCCCGCGCCAGACGCTTCAGACCGAAGACCGCGGGCAGACGGGCGGACGGGGGTATTGCCGCACAGTGACAACCGATGGTGTGGGCGTGGCGCTGGTAGAGCATTGGGAAATCGAGGGGCTGGGCCATGCTTGGTCAGGTGGTTCGGCTAGTGGTTCTTACACCGATGCGCAGGGGCCGGACGCAAGCGCCGAGATGGTGCGCTTCTTTCTTGGGTAACGATGCAGGGCAGACCAAAAACCCGCCGCCCCGTTCCCATGCAAACTGCCGCTTGCGCCAACAGGGTGCATGGGCAAGCCGACACAAAAGCCCTTGGTGCAAGATGGTGAGAATAGGGGGACTGCCCGACGGGCCATCTGTGTTGCGTCGGTGTGAATTGCAGGCCACGGCGCTAACACCGCAAGATCGTCCTGAGAGCACTGTTTGCAAATCGGCTGCGTCGTAAGCTATGCACCCCAGCGGAGAACACAATGTTTAACACGTGGAAAATAGAAAAAGCCAAGTTGGCTTTGATTGGCGAGGCGCAGGGCCTTGCAGACAAGCTTGCGCAGGCCAAACCGCACATCGTTGACAGTCATGCTGCTGCCGCGAGATTCTGGGCCGCATACTACCTCGCGGCCGGGCAAGACCTGCAAAAGTTGATCGACTGGCCACCCGCGACTGTTGCGCGTTTTTGCACGACTGCGCAGGCCAAGATCGCTGTCCTGCGCAAGCAGCGGGAGTATGACAGCAGCGACGGGCTGGCGATCTGGCTTCACACGGCCCGTGCCGTGATCGAGCCCCGGATTGCGCCCGCCGCTCGGGAAATCTGGCAGTTGCTTTTGGCGGCAGGTCCGAACGTGGAGGCGATGACACGCGATTTGTTGCAGGATGCGGGGTTGCCGTTTGACCAGACCCTGCAAATCCCCGAAGGATTCAGTCTGGAAAGTGCAGGTCATAGCCCTGTGTGAGGCGGGCGGTCTGCCACGCGACTCTTATTCACCGGACTGAAAATCTAAACGAAACCTTCTTCATTGAAGATCGATGACAGCCAATAATTCCTCAAAAGTTGGATGACCACATGGCACCGCGCGCTTTTTGGAAGGGATATCTCAAACTTTACCTCGTCACCTGTCCGGTCTCGATGCAGCTTGCGACCAGCGATAATTAACGGGTGCGATTCCACACTCTGAACTCCAAGACTGGCAATCGGGTGGAAAGCCGATATGTCGATGCTGTCAGCGGCAAGCCGGTTGCCGAGTAGGACGAGGTCAAGGGCTATGAGAGTGCGAAGATGACTATGTGCTTCTGGAAGACGACGAGTTGGAAAGCGTGGCGTTGGAAAGTGCGCGGACCATCGACATCTCGATGTTTGTGCCTGCCGACAGCATTGGCCGGATTTGGTATGATACGCCGCATTATCTGACGCCGTGTGACCGGGTTGGCGAAGAAGCGTTCTCGGTGATCCGCGAGGCCATGGCTGCGACAGGCACGGTTTGGATTTCGCGGGTGGTGCTGTATCGGCGGGACGCGCGGTGATGTTGGAACCACGCGGGCGTGGAATTGTGCTGTGGACTTTGCGCTATGGCGATGGGGTGCGCGATCTGACTGAATATTTTGCCAAAATTGATCAAAAAGCTGACCCCGACGCGATGAAACTGTTCGGCACGTTGATTGCCGACATAACGCGGCCCTGGTCACCCGAGATGTTGCAAGACACGGTGCGGGATCGCCTATTGAAGACCATCTCGGCCAAGCAGAAGGGGCGCAAAAAGCCCGCCAAAACTAAGCCTGCTGCTACTAAATCTAACAATGTTGTCAGTATGATGGATGCCCTCAAGCGCAGTATCGCCGCAGAAAAGGCGCGCGACAAGTGGTCAGCGCGCGCGGGTTTTATCAGACTTTGGTGGCACGGCAGCGTCGCGGAAGCCCTCCCACGGGTCAGCGGTCAGTGCGGCAAGGCGTTTTGGCAGAGTTTCGACCGTGAAGTAAGCTGGCCCAATCTCGGGGCCAAGCTCGTCCCATCCCACCAGGGTGGACACCGCAGCACCGGGGCGGGCGCGGGTCGAATAGGGGGCAACCGCCGTGGCGCCGCGCTGATTGCGCAGATAATCGGCCAAAATCTTGCCCTTGCGTTTGGCTTTGCTGATGGTCGCAACGAACAGATCAGGGGCGTTTGCAGCCATCGAATCTGCTATTGCTTTGGTGAAGGCATGATGTCGAGCCAAGTGGCATGAGGCTTCAGCGGGCTGACCACATGCAACCCCTTACCGCCAGAAGTTTTCACAATAGCTGCAAGGCCCGCACCCTGAAGCCGCTGGCGCACTTCCATGGCGGCCGAAATCACCTGATGCCAAGGCACATGATCGCCGGGGTCAAGTTCCATGACGATGTTGTCGGGCCGCTCCCAATCCGCTACCGTTAAGTTCCAAGGGTGGATCTCCAACGCCGCCGATTGCGCCAAAGCGATGAGGCCATCCATATCGTTGATGCTGACCAAGGGTTCTGAGGGATGTTTTGGGTCCTCCACCAGAACCACATTTGCGTTCAGGCCCTTCCACGCGTGCTTTTGGAAAAAACTTTCCCCAGCGATGCCTTCCGGGCAGCGCAGCAAAGCCAAAGGACGACCGACGATGAATGGGGCGATCTTGCGCCAGACGTCGCTATAGTAATCTGCCAGACCCTCTTTGGTGATGCCTTGCTCGAGCCAGTAAACTCGATCCGGATGCGTCAGCTTTACGATGCGTTTGGCATGGAGGGCAGCCTCGTTGGTGCGGCTTTCAGGACGATTGTTGGGCTGGCTTATCCTCTGGCAAGCCGCGAAACGACGCGTGGCGCAGACGGCCATCCGCGGTCCAACCGCGAAACTCTACCTCTGCGACCAGATCGGGGCGGACATATCGGACTTTCCTGGCTTGTTCGGGCCTAACCTTGCTGCTGGAACGGGCTTGCGGGTTCGCGCAGGCGTTCCACCCGCGCGAACAAATCTTCCGCGACCTTGCCGCTCAAGCCAGTGCCGACCCGCCCGACGTATTGCAGAATCTTGCCCTCATGTACCCCAAAACCAGCGACCCAATCGCTTGTCGAGAGGTCGATGAGGGCGTGAAGCCGCCAATCACAAATTCTTGCCGCGCCGAGCATTTTGATTTGATCCACGCCTTTCCCCGTCCGGTTTTATATGGGCTGTCGCGCAGTTTGGAAATGATGCTCTGTTCCTGTCCGCATGCGCTCTCGCCGCAACCGTCATCTTCTGGCTATGAGTCCTGACCCTAGAGCGTGTCTCGTTTAATCGGTTCTGTATCCTGCCGCTTTGAAGAAGTTGTAGCATTCTTCGTCGGTGAACAGATCGCAGACGTTACCGACCGCCTGCCAAAGCTGATCGTAGGTTCTGGCGGCAGCTTTTCGGAATGAGGAGGATCAGAAAACGATCCAGTTTATCGTTTTCCCGACGAATGCCTTGAGCTTGGAGAAGGCCATTTCGATAGGATTGAGGTCGGGGCTGTAGGGCGGGAGGAATAGGAGCCACGCGCCGATCTCACGCGGGGCTCGGGCGGCACCGGGACTTTTGTGGCTGGACAGGTTGTCGAGAATGATCACATCGCCCTTGCGCAGCGTCGGCACCAATTGGGTGGTGACATAAAGATCGAACATCTCGCCGTTCATCGCCCCGTCGATGACCCAAGGGCGTCGATCCGGTCATGGCGCAGGGCACCGACAAAGGTCTGGGTGCGCCAATGTCCGAACGGCGCGTGATCAACCAGGCGCTGTCCGCGCGGGGCCCAGCCGGTGGTCTTGACCATGTTGGTCTTCATGGAGGTTTCGTCGCGGCCACGCTAGAGCAAATCGCTCCAGACCGGATTCGGGATTTCCAAGGCATTCTTTCTGTGATTCGCTGCCGATGAGGCAGATATGGGGGTCAGAGTTGGGTAAACCGCATCCTGTTGAGTTGCGTGAACGTGCTGTAGCGCTTGTTGCGCGCGGCAACACGCACACCCTGGCTGCGCAGCGCTTGTGTGTTTCGATCAAGTTCGTCAACGACATGGTGCGGCTCAAGCGCGAGACCGGGTTGATCACGCGCCGTTCGGACATTGGCGCACCCAGACCTTTGTCGGTGCCCTGCGCCATGACCGGATCGACGCCCTTGGGTCATCGACGCCGCTTGGGTCATCGACGCCGCTTGGGTCATCGACGGGGCGATGAACGGCGAGATGTTCGATCTTTATGTCACCACCCAATTGGTGCCGACGCTGCGCAAGGGCGATGTGATCATTCTCGACAACCTGTCCAGCCACAAAAGTCCCGGTGCCGCCCGAGCCCCGCGTGAGATCGGCGCGTGGCTCCTATTCCTCCCGCCCTACAGCCCCGACCTCAATCCTATCGAAATGGCCTTCTCCAAGCTCAAGGCATTCGTCGGGAAAACGATAAATTGGATCGTTTTCTGATCCTCCTCATTCCGAAAAGCTGCCGCCAGAACCTACGATCAGCTTTGGCAGGCGGTCGGTAACGTCTGCGATCTGTTCACCGACGAAGAATGCTACAACTTCTTCAAAGCGGTAGGATACAGAACCGATTAAACGAGACACGCTCTAGGGTCAGGACTAACCAGTCCCGGAGCTAGACAGCCATCTTGGCGATGTTGTCCCCATTGGCCTTTTTTGCGATCAGCTGGTCGAGGGTGTGCATGGTACTGTTCCTAATTTTCGAGGGGGTCTATGTTGCGTTCGGCCCAGTCGTAACCCTCTGGCCGACACATAGTGCTAGCGGCGAAGGTCGAGCTCGCGCTGGGCCTCGGCGATCAGCGCGGTGATCGGCAAGGCGCCGTCGGGGATGATCTGTGCCATGGCCGCCCCCTCAACGCCGACCGGCGACAGCGCGGCTGACACCCGCCTTGCGGGGCCCCTTCTCGCGCAGCCAGTCCCTGACGGCCTCCATGCGGTAGACCACCTTTGCGCCCCACCCGGACGCAGGGCGGGCCCATGCGGCTGGTCTCCCAGAGCTGCAGCGTATCGACCGTGAGGGTCAATTCCCGGGCAAGGTCGACCCGGTTCAGCCAGCTGGTATCCACGTCCGGTGCGGCCTCATTGACAGCACTTAAGCCAATCTTTTTTATCTGTTTTCTCCATGCCCGGCGCCGCCCGATCGGTGCGCTAAAATCGATCAGGGAAGACAAGCACGGGCTAGGCACCGGCAAAGAGGCGGAAACCGGCGGCAACAAACGTGCGGTTCATCCGGGTCTTTTGCGGTCGAATGCGGCCTCGTGTCGGACGAAATCAGAGGTGTTCAGGTCCGAAACCGCAAACACCGCGCGAATGCCGCAAAACCTGTGGTCAAAAGGTCGGATGAATGACCGGTATGTTTCTGCCGGTTTCCGCCTCTCTGCCGGAAGCTTTCGTAGAGCAAGTTGCTCTTTTCGGATTCTCTTTGCTCAGTCGGGGCAACAAGTGTAGCCCACATGGGAACGCATCTGACGGAACGGATTGTAAAAACTGCCGAAATTGGCACACGCAAGTATGTGGTGTTTGATGAGAACTGCGCGGGCTTTGGCCTTTGCGTGTTTCTGTTCGGGCGCAAGGGGTTCGTCCTGATCTACAGCGCTGCCGGGCGGCAGCGGCGCATGACAATAACCGTGATCAATAACTTACACGACCGCATCGCGCTTGAACTCATCCGCAAGCTGATCTTGCTTATCCGGCATGGGACGCCTTTGCCAACTTTATTGATGCCCAGCGCAGCGGCGGCCTTGATCGCAACAGATCGCAGTTGTTCAACATCATCGTCAGCATTGTCACTACCATCGCTGTTGCCGCGGCGCTTGGCAGTAGCATGAACAGCGTGCTGGTCGTCTTCGGCATCTGGGCCGGCTTCTCCGGTATCTTGCAGCTCGCCACCGCCGTTGGCCGCTTGAAGACTTATGGGGCTCAATGGGCTATGATCCTCAGCGGCGCTCAGTCGGCGTTGGCCGGGGTCGCCATGGTCGTGATCGCTTACGGACCAGAGCCAGTCAGCATCGCCAATATTGCTCCCTATGCCGCATTCGGTGCCTTCTATTTCGCAGTTTCTGCCATCTGGCTCACAATCAGTGATTCCCGGCAGGGCAAGCTTCGCACTGCGAGCTGAGACGCGGCTCCAGCCATACCGTTGGGCGGTGGCTTCCCCCGATCAAATTGATCCCCGCCATCGCCCTACCTGCGCTGCCGCCAACCCTCCGTGGCAGCGCACACCCCAATACCCGGGCTGCCAGTACAGGCCATTCGGCGCGATATAGGCGTCCAGCGAAGCCATCGACCGCTCACCACGTTACACTGCCCGCTGAGCATTTCAGTGATTTTTCAAGAGGAACGGACATGACCATCGACGTCAAATATCGCACAAGCGCCACCGCCATCGGCGGCCGTGACGGGAGAGCCTTCACCGACGACAAGAGGCTTGATCTAAAACTCGCAACGCCAAAGGAGATCGGTGGAGCGGGCGGAGACGGCACCAACCCCGAACAGCTTTTCGCCGCAGGTTACTCCGCCTGTTTCCTGAGCGCGCTTCACCTTGTCGCCCGCAGTAAGAAGCTGGACCTCCCGAGCGATACGTCGATCACCGCCAATGTCGGCATCGGTCCTAACGGCGCAGGCGGCTTCGGCCTCGCCATCGCACTCATCGCCGACCTGCCGGGCATCGACCGGACGACCGCAGAGCAGCTTGTGGCGGCGGCTCACCAAGTGTGCCCTTACTCGAACGCGATCCGCAACAACGTCACTGTTGACGTCAGCGTCGCGTGACCCGGATGGATCGCTTCGGCGGTCCCACCAGCCCACGCCCCTCGCACGCAAACACAGCGGAGTAGTTTCCATGAGCGTACGTGAATTCGATGCTATCATTATCGGTGCAGGTCAGGCAGGCGCGTCGCTTGCTGGCAGGCTGAACGATGCCGGCATGAAGGTGGCGATCATCGAGCGCCACCTCGTAGGTGGCACCTGCGTCAACACCGGCTGCATGCCGACCAAGACACTGGTCGCGAGCGCCTATGCCGCACACACCGCGCGCCGTGGCGGAGACTATGGCTTTTCCATACAGGGACAGGTCGAAATCGACATGCCCGCCGTCGAGGCACGCGCGAAAAAGGTGGTCGAGGATGCGCGGGCCGGAAACGAGGCCTGGCTTGCGGCCATGGCCAATGTCGCGCTGATCCGCGGCCATGCGCGCTTCGCGAGCGCACATAGCGTGATGGTGGATGGCCAAGAGCTGACGGCGCCCCGCATCTTCATCAACGTCGGCGGACGAGCCCTCGTGCCGGATATGCCCGGGGCGCGTGACGTGCCGGTGCTGACCAACACTGACATTGTGGCGCTCGACACTCTCCCGCGCCACCTGATCGTCATCGGCGGGAGCTATATCGGTCTAGAATTCGCGCAGATGTACCGGCGTTTCGGCGCCGCAGTCACGATCATCGAACGCGGGGATCGCCTGATTGCGCGAGAGGATCCGGACATCTCTGACGAAGTTTGCGCCATCCTCGAACGCGAGGGCATTACCATTCGCACCGGGGCGGATTGCATTGGCTTGTCGCGCAATGGCGACGACATCGCCGTTGCGGTTGATTGCGAGAAAAACAATGCGCCAGTGATCGGCAGCCATGTCCTGATGGCAGTTGGCCGTCGTCCTAACACCGATGACCTCGGCCTTGAAGCGGCTGGAATCGTGACCGATGCGCGCGGCTACATCACCGTTGACAACCGCTTGCAGACCAACCTTCCAAATGTCTATGCGCTCGGCGACTGCAACGGGCGCGGGGCCTTCACTCATACCGCCTACAACGACTTCGAGATCGTCGTCGCCAATCTGCTGGATGGCGAGGACCGTCGCGTCAGCCAGCGGTTGACCGGCTATGCCCTCTACATCGATCCACCCCTCGGCAGGGTCGGAATGACCGAAGCCGAGGCAGCGAAGAGCGGTCGGCGGCTGCTTCACTCCAAGCGTGCCATGACCCGTGTTGGGCGCGCGGTCGAAAAGGGTGAGAGTCAGGGCTTCATGAAGATTGTGGCCGACGCTGACACGCGCCGTATCCTGGGTGCGGCGATCCTCGGGACTGGTGGCGACGAGGCGATCCACGGCATCCTCGACATGATGAATGCCGATCAGTCGATCGACACGCTGCGCTGGGCGGTCCCCATCCACCCGACCGTGTCAGAGCTTATTCCGACGGTGCTGCTCGGTCTGGAGCCGGTCTCGCACCCAGAAGACTGACTTCCGTCCAACTCACTTGCGAGCCGTTGAAGCTGCCCGCCAGTCGCGCCTTGCTGCGTGCTGTCGTGCTGCGCCATGCACCACAACTACTTTTACCTTAAAAGGAAACGAAGAATGACTACTAGAGCAAGTCACCTTCAATCGGGACCATATCCTGCGGCTTTGAAGTAGTTTCTGCATTCCTGGCTATGGAATAGATCGCAGACTGCACCGACGGCGGTCCAGAGGGCTTGGTACGT